>NZ_CACSJV010000047.1:0-28883 GCF_902706105.1 Curtobacterium sp. 18060
GCGCCGAACTTGAAGCCGAGTCGGCCGTGCGCGAACCCGCCGCCGGCGCGGATCGCGGTGGCGACCCAGGCGGCCTCGGCGAGTTCGGCCTCGGTCGCACCGGCCGTCACCGCGCGCTGGCTGTGGCCGTCGATGCAGTAGACGCACTGCGTGGTGATGCCGACGGCGAGGGCGATGAGCTCGCGGTACTTCAGCGGGATCGCGCGGCCCTCGGCCTGGAACACCGACTCGTCGAACTGGACGAAGGCCTTGAGGATGTCCGGGGTCTGCTGCTTGTAGACCTTCGTGAAGGTCTTGTCCTGTTCGCGGTCGAGGTAGTCGGTCATGTCGGCGACGCTAGGGCGGTCGGGGCCCCGAGGCGACGGGTGTTGCGGACCGTGACCGGCGGTGTCGCCGTGTGACACGGTGCCTCCGGCCGGCCGTCACACGGCGTCACGCGGGGCGCGGGCGCGCGGTCCGCACCGTGCGGCCTCCGTCGGTCGGTGCGAGGTTGCTCGCTCCGTGAGCGGCTGCAAGCCCGCACGGTGCGAGCAACCTCGCACCAGCTGGGCGCACGCGCACCGTGCAGCAGGCGCGGCCGCACGGCGGACCTCGCACGGTGCGAGGTCAGAGCCCTCGGGCGCGCGCGGCGAACCGCCCGCGCAACGTCACGTCCTCGTACGACCGGTGGAACACCCCGCGGCGCTGCAGGATCGGCACGAGTTCGTCCACGACGGTCTCGAGGCCCCGCGGGAACTCGTCGATCATCAGGTTGAAGCCGTCGGCGGCACCGGTGCGGTACCAGTCCTCGATGGTGTCGGCAGCCTGTTCGGGCGTGCCGACCACGATGCGGGCGCCGTACCCGCCGAAGCCCCGCAGCACGTCCCGCAACGAGGTGTTGTTGGCCCGCACCCACCGCACGACCGTCTCGTGGTAGCCGAGCGAGGGCCCGTAGGTGACCGGGTCGACCTCGCGGTCGAGGACCGCCGACGGGATCGGCGCGTCCGGCTCGAGCCCCGACAGGTCGGCGTCGAGGTGCGTCCCGAGCGCCCGGAGCGAGTAACCGTCCGGCGCGAGGGCCTCGAGCTCGTCCAACCGGCGCTGCGCCTCGGCCTCGGTGCTGCCGAGCACGAGCGACAGTCCGGGCACGACGGCGACGTCGGCTGCACTCCGGCCGTACGTCTCGGCGGCGACCTTGACCGCACGCAGGTGCTCGCGGGCGGGTTCCGGCGTCAGCTCGACGGCGAAGACGCCCTCGGCGACCCGCGCCGCCAGGTCACGACCGTGCGGCGATCCCCCGGCCTGGAACACGACCGGGTGCCCCTGCGCCGACGGTGGGACCCGGAGCACGCCCTCGAGGTCGAGGAACTCGCCGTGGTGCACGACCGGCTCCCCCGTCGCGGCGGACCGCCAGAGCGCCGTCACGAGGTCCACGAACTCCCCCGCGCGGGCGTACCGCTCGGGCCGGTCGGGGTTCGTCGCGACACCGAAGTTGGCGGAGACCGAGCGGTCGTAGGTGGTGACGGCGTTCCAGGCGACGCGCCCGCCGGACACCGTGTCCAGCGACAGCAGCCGCTCGGCGACGTCGAACGGGTCGTTGTACGTCGTCGATGCGGTGCCGACCAACCCGAGGTGGCTCGTCGCGTCGGCGATCGCCCCGAGCGCCACGAACGGCTCGAGCAGCCCGTAGGCGCGGACGTTCGGGTCGCCGAACGCCGGGTGGTCGGCGAAGAAGACCATGTCGAGCAGCCCGCGTTCGGCGGTGCGCCCGATGTCGCTCCAGAACGCCGCCGTGAGCAGGTCGGTCGGGTCGACGTCCTGGGTGCGCCAGGCCGCCGGACGCTGCCCGAAGCCCTGCAGGTTCACGCCGAGGATCAGGCCGGCGTCGCCGCCAGCGCCCGTCACGCGGTCACCGCCGCGGCGTCCGGCACGGCCAGCCCGAGCAGGGCGCGGAGCGTCGGACGTGTCGGTCGCGTCGGTCGCGTCGGTCGCGTCGGTCGTGGAGGTCGCGTCACGGTCGACCGGGAGGCCCGGTGCGGCTCCGCCCCGTCCGTCGCCCCCGGCAGCGGTGCGAGCGGGTGCGCCGCGCCCCCGAGCACGAGATCCGCTCCGGGCACGTCGACGTCGTGCCAGACCGCGAGGACGGGTTCGCCCTGCCGGCTCGACGGCGTCGTGAGCGGTCCCCGGACGCGGTAGCCGTCCGGTCCGCCGTCGTGGTCGAGCGGTCGGATCCGGTCGGTGTGCGCGAAGACACCCGACGCGCGGTCACCGACGATGCTGTCGAGCGGCCAGGTGCGCCACAGCCCGCGGAGCACCCGGGCGAACTCGGCAGGGTCGTGCGGTGCGCCGGTGCTCGGGGCTCCGGTGCTCGGTGCGCCGTGGTCCCGGGCGCCGACGACGATGCCCACCCGGCCGTCCAGGACGTGGTCGAGCGAGAGCACCCGACGCGCGACGTTGTACGGGTGCTCGCGGGTCGGTGCCACGGCGACGAGGAACCCGTGCTCCGGCAGGGCACGGCCGAGGGTGAGCGCCGCGGTCGTCGGGTCGAGTCGGTGGCCGGTGCTCGTCGCCGCGTCGAGGCGATCGGTGCCGATCGCCACGACGGCGGCTCCGGAACCGACGATGCGGACCGCGAGTCGGGCGATGCCGCCGGGTGTGGCGGCCGCCGCTGCGAGGTCCGCGTCGGGCACGGCGACGATGAGCGGTGCGGGGGCGCTGGGCGCGGTGGTCACGGTGGTCCTCCCGTTCGAGGTGCGCAGAACGGCCCGCCACGGTCACCTCCCCAGCGTCCGTGGCGAGCCGGTGCACCGACCGTAGGTGCTCACCTCGGCACGCTGCACGCAGGTGTCGGCGGGTTGCGCCCCGTGACGGTCCGTTACGGCGGAGCGCTCAGCGGTCTGCCGTCAGCGGTCGAGTGGACTCGCACCGTTGACGAGCAGGTCGGCGACGATGCGGCGCTTGTGCACGCGCGGGTTGTGCGACGCCAGGGTGCGGGCGTTCCGCCAGTGCCGGTCGAGGCCGAGCGAGCGGAACGTCCCCGAGGACCCGAGCGCGTCGAACACGAGCGTCGTCGCGTCGAGCACGGCGTCCGTGACGATGGTCTGGGCGCGCGCCACCGCGACCCAGCTGCGCTCGAGCGCCGCACGCAGCGTCGGGTCCGTCGACGGGTCCGCACCGGCCGCACGCAGGGCTGTGTGCCGGTCGACAGCCGCGTCCACCGGGCCGAGGCTCGCGGCGAACGCGGCGTCGGCGGCGTGCACCCGGGCATCGACGGTGCCGATCACGCCCAGCAGCTCCGGATCGTGGGTCGGATCCGCCGCGGTGCCGTTGTGGTGTCCGCGCGCCCGGGACCGCAGCGCCTCGACGCCCTCGCGCAGGGCAGCGCGGCCGATGCCGACCAGGATCGCGTGCATCACCGTCTGGTAGTACTGCTCCTGGTACGGGTACCGGGTCGCGTACGGCAGCACCCGCTCGTCGGGCACCGGCACGTCGGTGTAGGTCACGCTCCCGCTGCCGGTGATCCGCTGGCCGAAGCCGTCCCAGTCGTCGCCGATCAGCACACCGGGGTCGGAAGCGTCGACGAGCGCGACGGACTTCGCGCCGGTGTCGTCGACCGCCAGCACCGTGATCCACCGGGCGTACACGCTGCCCGTCGAGTAGAACTTCCGACCGGTCAACCGCCAGGACCCGTCCGGGTCACGGACGATGCGCGTGGTGAGGTCGACCCCGGTCGTGTTCGGCGACTCGCTCCACCCGCCGCCGACGAACTCGCCGTCGCCGAGCCGCGTGACGATCGCACGGTCGAACGCGGTGCCCTCGGCGTGCACGCGGTCCTCGACGAACGAGAAGTGGTTCCGCCACACGTGCGCCAGGCTCGGGTCGACCTCGGCGATCTCGGCGATCGCCCGGAACACGTCGGACAGACGGGCACCGACCCCGCCCCACGCGACCGGCGTCCGCCACCGTGCGAAGCCGGCGTCGACGAGCCAGCCGAGCTGGTCCGTGGCGAGACGCTCCTCACGTTCCCGTTGGCGGGCGTCGAGACCGATCCGCTCGATGACCGGCCGGAGCGGCGCGATCAGCGCGTCGTAGCGGTCGTCGGCCGGAAGCTCACTCGGACACATGGCGGCACGCTACCCAGGTGCGCGCGGCGATCGGCAGGGCGACGCAACGCGGGGCAACCGAGCGCAACCGGACGTCACACGGTGCGCGGACGGCCTCACCACACGATGCGCGCGAACTCCTCGCGGAGCCGTCGGGCCCGGCCCGGGTTGACCTGCTCGACCCACCCGATGCGCCCGAGCAGGTGCGCCCGGAACTCGGGGTGTCCCGCGCGGTTCTGGGAGGCCGGCCCGTGCACCACGGCGTTGTGCAGGACGGCGTGCAGCCGGTCGACCTCGCGGCGCCCGGGCGAGGTCCGCTCGTTGACGACGACGCCCGTGACCGACTGCTGGTCCCCGCGGCGCCGCACCCGGGTCTTCGACGGGTTGAGGCGGTGCCCCTGCTCGGTCACGATCCGGTCGACGCCCCGCAGGAACGCGTCCGGTCGCGCGGCGAGCTGGTCGCCCCCGCTGAACGTCAGGTCGTCGGCGTAGCGGGTGTACACCGCGTCGACGGCGCCGGCCCACCCGGCCAGCCGGGCGTCGAGGTGCCGGAGCGAGGTGTTCGCCAGCGCGGGCGACGTCGGTGCGCCCTGGGGCAGGTGCGCCGTCGCCAGCGCCTGGCGGAGCGCGTGGCGCTCCTCCGGCGAGCCACCGGCGGGCATCGCGCTGAGCACGTGCACCGGCACCCGGTGGGTGCAGAGGCCGGTCAGCACGTGCGCGAGCGGTTCAGCGAACCCAGCGGCCCGGAAGACACCGTAGACCGTCGGGGCGCTGACGCTCGCGAAGAACGACGTGAGGTCGGCGGTGACCACCACCTGCTGGCCGGTGTGCACGGCCGCTCCCGTGACGACGCTCCGCCCGGCCACGAACCCGTGCGCGGCGTCGTGCACGGGCAGCATCGTCAGGAGTTCGTCGAGGATCGTCCGTTGCGTGCGGCGGAGCATGTCCATCGGCTTCTCGAGCAGGCGCGGTGCTCGACCGGGTCGGGTGATCCACTCGTGCCGGTAGTGGTGGAGCGGGCTCGAGGGCCCGGAGCGACGGTTCCACGCGCGGGTGTCGGCGAGCCAGAGCAGCCGGCCGACGGTGAGGTCGAGTTCCCGGGCGAGCTCGGGCAGGGTGTCGACGAGCAACGGGCTCGCGGTCTCCGGACGGGCACGCACCGCGGTGGCTCGGCGCACGAGCACACGGACCGGCCGGCGGTCTTCGCGCGACCGGTGCAGCGCCACGAGCCGGGGTGCGACGGCGAGCACGGCGGCGAGCTGGCGCGGAGCGTCCACCGGTGGCCGGGGGTACGCCTCGAGCGCAGCGGCGACCGCGAGCCCGACGTACGCGCGCTCGACGCCGACGACCACGTACCCGGCGGCCGCCAGCTCGTCCGCCGCCCACCGCTCGGCCGTCAGGAACGCATCGGCCAGCGCCGCGGTGACGACGGAGCGGGGCGTGGGGTTCCCGGAGGACCTGTCGGTGCCTCCGTGCAGCGTCGCGCGCGGAGCGCGCTCGCCTGCTCGGGGCGTGTCGTCCTGCTGGTCCTGCGTGCCCCGGGGTGACCCCGGAGAGGTCGACGCGTCACGCGCGCCGGCCGCCTCCCCCGGGAACTCCACGCGCTCACCCTACGGCGGGCCCCCGACGCGCGCACCACCCCGGTCCGTGCCAGGATCGCCGGATGGTCTCGTACTTCCTGAGCCACGCCGAGGTCGTCGTGGAACCCGCCGAGCCGATCGAGTCGTGGGGGCTCTCCGCCGCGGGACGCGCACGCGCAGCGCGGTCGGGTCCGCTGGCCTGGGATCCGGGCGTCCGGACACTCGTGTCGAGCACGGAGCGCAAGGCCGTCGAGACCGCCGAGCTGCTCGGGGCCGCGGTCGGGCTCGTGCCCGCGCAGGATCCCCTGCTCGGCGAGATCGACCGCAGCGCGACGGGCTACCTGCCGCCGCAGGAGTTCGAGGGTGTCGTCGACCGGTTCTTCGCGGAGCCGACCCGATCGGTCCGCGGATGGGAGCGGGCCGTCGACGCCCAGGCGCGCATCGTCGGAGCGGTCCGGCGGCGCACCGCGGCGGGCGACGCGACCATCGTGTCGCACGGTGCGGTCGGGGCGCTGCTCCTCGCCGACCTGACGGGAGCGCCGGTGTCACGCGCGCTCGACCAACCCGGCATGGGCAGCGTGTTCGCGTTCGATGCGCAGGAGTGGCGGGCGACGAGCACGTGGCAGCGCGTGCCCTCAGGCTGAGGCGCACGCCGACCGGTGCGCGTGCATGTTCCGACGTTCCACTCGTTGATCAACGGGTGGATCGTCGTCTCTTGCGCACGCATCGAGTGCGCGTGCATGTTCCGACGTTCCACGAGTCGATCACCTCGTGGAGTGTCGGACGATGCACACGCAGCGAACGACATCGAGGACGTCGTACCGCGTCGTACCGCGGCGGCGGCGTCAGACGGGCAGCCGCTCCCCCGCCTCGACCGCGACGTCGAGCCGGTTCTCGGCCGGCGGCAGCGGGCACGTGGCGTGCGCGGTGTACGCGCACGGCAGGTTCGTCGCGCGGTTGAAGTCGATCCGGGTCGCGCCGGCGGCATCCGGGGCGGCGATGTCCAGGCTCCGGTTCGCGGCGTAGGTCGTGACGCCGCTGGTGCGGTCGGTGAACAGGACGTGCAGACCGTCGCCGTGCCCGTTGAACGCGAGGAGCGACCGCGGCCCGTCGAGCTCGAAGGTGAGGACGCCCGGCGCTGCGTACACGTGCTGCAGCCCGTCGACGACCGAGCCGACGGTGACCTCGCGCGGTTCGTCGAACGGTTCGAAGTGCGCGTCGACGACGAACCGGTCCGACGGCTCGTACGTCGGGGTGCCGGGGTACTCGGTCCGGGTCGGGTTGCCCGGGTGCCGGGGCCGGATGACGTCACTACCGCCACGACGGGCGACCTCGATCACGACGGTCTCGTCGCCGTCCTGCCACACGACGTTCGTGCTCGAGCGCTCGGGCAGTGGTCCGAAGCGGTGGGTGCCGGTGACCGGCTGCCCGTCGACCGTGATGGTCTCGCCGTCCGCGAGCTCGACGACGGGGCCGTCCTCGCCCGTCGACCAGGTGCCCGGGGCGTCGTCGAACCGCTCGGGCGTGCTCGTCAGCCACCGGATGCTCGTGATGGCGAGGAAGCCTTGCTCGCTCGCCCGGGCTCGTTCGTGGGCGTCGTGCCAGGCCGCCCACTCGGTGGCGGATTCGGGTGCGGTCGGCGTCGTCGTGCTCATGCCCCCGACGCTACGACGCCCGGGCCGCGAACGCGACGTCCCCGTCGCGCGACGTCACGCGCACGGCCGACCCGACGCCCTGGACCCTCCCGCTCACCAGGGGTGGGCGATGCTGCGGACGTGCACCGGGCCTCCCGGTCGACGCCCCGTAGCGACGCCGGCGCCGCGGCCGACGGGGGCAGGCACGGCGAGGTCGGCCTGCAGCACCGCGCAGGCGGCGCCACGGGCCACCGAGGCCTCGCCGAAGGCGGTCGCCGCGACCGTCGGGAACGGCCCGTTCGGCAGCCGGACCGCGAGCCGCTCCCGGACGGCCGCGATGAAGACGTCGCCGCCGGCGAGGGCCGCGCTGCCACCGATCACGACGCGTGGCACGTCGAGCAGCTCGACGACGTGGGCGAGCGCGGATCCGAGCGCTGCACCGGCCTCGGCGACCAGCGGCGCTGCGGACGGCGTCGCGCAGAGCCGCTCGAACGCGTGCCGGACGTCGCTCGCGCGGTCGAGCGGGATGCCCGTGCGGAGCAGCCCGGCATCGATCCCGCGCCGGACCTGCTGCAGGGGCTGGCAGGCTTCCCAGACCTCGGTCCAGCGCCCGTGCGCCTCGACGGGCATGCCACCGAACTCGCCGGCGTTGCCGGTCGCGCCGCGGACCACCTCGCCGGCGGCGACCGTCGCGGCGCTGATGCCGTGGCCGAGGAACACGGAGACCAGGTCGTCGGCACCGGCAGCGGACCAGACCTCGCCGAGGGCGCTCGCGACGCCGTCCTTCTCGAGCCGCACGGGCAGCCCCGTCCGGGCGGCGAGCTCGTCGGTGACCGGCAGCGACCACCAGGCGCGCAACTGCGCGGGGGTGCCCATCCGGACGCCGTCGGGGTCGATCGAGCCGGGGACGGCGAGGCCGATGCCGGCAGGGGCGGGCACGCCCGTGCGCGAGCGGGCCCGACTGCCGTCGCCGCGGACCCGGTGCACCGCCGCCGCCATCGTGTCGAGCGTCCGCGCCGGGTCGTCCGTCGCGTCCAGGTCGACGTGCTCGACGGCCAGCACGGCTCCGGTCAGGTCGGTGCGCACGACGACGAGGTGCGCCGGGTCGAGGTGGACCCCGATCGCCGACCGCGACCCCGCGACGACCTCGAGTCGTCGTCCGCCGCCCGGTGCTTCGCGCACGAGTCCCGCTGCCACGAGTCCGGCTGCGATGTTCGACACCGTCTGCGCGCTGAGCCCGGTCGCACGCATCAGCTCGGCGCGGGCGAACGGTCCCCGGCGACGGACGAGATCGAGCACCAGCGCACGGTTCTGGACCCCGACGCGCACGAGGTTCGTGCCGCCCGTTCTGCCCTGCACCACGGTGTCAGGAAGGGGTTGACGCGGCTCGGACATGGTCCCTAGCATCTCTGGTCATACGAATTTGTCAATCAATTGGATTGAAACCGCGACGGTGCGATCGGTTCGCCTGTCCGACGACGGATTCGCCCGTGCCACACCGGCGTGGCACGGGGTCGGAAGGGACGCTCGTGACGACGACCGCACGATCCGGAACCACTGCACCACCACGGACGCGCACGGGCGGTGACGTCGCGGTCCGTCGACGACCACGCGAGAAGCGTCCGTGGACCCCGGCCGAGAAGCGCCGGCTGCGCGTCGGCATCGCGTTCATCTCGCCGTGGATCCTCGGCGTGCTGGTGTTCATCGCCTACCCCCTGATCTACTCGTTCGCGATCAGCCTGACCCGGTACTCGGGCATGGCCGACATCACCTGGGTCGGGTTCGCCAACTACGTCGCCGCGTTCATCGACCCGCTCGTGCACACCGCGGTCGGCAACACCCTGTTCTACGCCGTCATCGCGGTGCCCGTAGGGATCGTCATCGCCATCGTGATCGCCATCGCGATGAACCAGGACGTCCGCGAGATCGGCTGGTACCGGACGGCCCTCTACATCCCGTCGCTCATCCCGACCTTCGCGCTGGCGTTCATCTTCGTGGTGCTCGTCAACCCGCAGACCGGCCTCGTCAACCAGGTCATGAAGCTCGTCGGCATCCCGGCGACGAACCTGCTCGGCGACCCGACCACGGCGAAGCTCGTCATCGTCGCACTCGCGCAGATGGGTGCCGGCAACGCGGCACTGATCTTCCTCGCCGGGCTGCGCGGGATCCCGAAGACCCTGTACGAAGCCGCCCGCGTGGACGGGGCTGGACCGCTCCGGCAGTTCTTCGCGCTGACGCTGCCGCTGCTCTCCCCCGTGATCCTGTTCAACCTGATCACCGGCATCAGCAACGGCCTGCAGGTCTTCACCGAGGCGTACGTGATCTCGTCCGGCACCGGAGGACTCGGCAGCCCGGACAACGGGACCTTGTTCTACATGCTCTACCTCTACAAGAACGCGTTCAGCTACGCGCAGCTCGGGTTCGCCAGCGCCATGGCCGTGCTGCTGTTCCTGGCCGGCATGATCCTGTCCGGGCTCGTGTACTGGCTGTCCAAGCGCTTCGTCAACTACGACGTGACCGGGGAGTGACCGATGACACTGCGCACTGAACGACACCCGGACCGCGACACCGTCACCTCGTCGATCGAGTCCGTCCGGCCCCGCGGTCGCAAGGGTGCCGACGACCGCTCCCGGAACGCCGACGGCTCGATCCGCTCACCGTGGTCGTCCGTCCTCGCCCGCGTGCTCCTCATCGCGATGAGCCTGCTGTTCCTCATCCCCATCTACTGGATGGTCATCTCGGCGCTGAAGGGCAACTCCGAACTCGGCGCCTTCCCGCCCACCTGGTTCCCGCAGTGGCTCGACTGGTCGAACTTCGGCAAGGCGATCGACGCGATGCCGTTCTTCACGTTCTTCCGGAACACGCTCATCATCACGGTCTGCGTGACGCTCTTCTCGATGGTCTCGAACCTCGTGATCGCGTACGGGTTCTCGTGCCTCGAGTGGCGCGGCCGCGACAAGGTGTTCTACGTCGTGCTCGCCACGCTGTTCATCCCGTTCCCCGTCACGCTCATCCCGATGTTCGACCTGTACGCCCGACTCGGCTGGATCAACACCTTCCTGCCCCTGATCGTGCCGAGCCTGTTCGGGTCCGCGTTCTACGTGTTCCTGCTGCGGCAGTTCCTACTGCAGATCCCGAAGGACCTGCTCAACGCGGCGCGGATGGACGGCGCTTCCGAGTGGGGCATCCTCTGGCGGATCGTCTTCCCGCAGGCCAAGGCGGCGCTCGTCACGGTCGGGATCTTCGCGGCGGTGGGTGCCTGGAACGACTTCCTCGGGCCGCTCATCTACCTGCAGGACGAGAACGTGCAGACGCTGTCCATCGGCCTGCAGATCTTCCGCCTCAACAACTCGCAGGACTTCCAGTTCAACCAGCTGATGGCGGCATCGGTGCTCATCATCCTGCCGCTCGTGGTCCTGTTCTTCGTGTTCCAGCGGACGTTCATCAAGGGCGTCCAGATCGGGAGCTTCAAGTGAGCAGCGCATTCGACCGACGAACGTTCCTGCGCGGTGCGGCCGCGACCGGCGGTGCGGGGGCGCTCGCGCTCCTCGCAGCATCGTGCGCCTCCGGCTCGAGCGGCCGGAGCAACCCGAACCAGGTCACGATCTGGGGTGTCACCGGCACGTTCGTGCCGTTCCAGACGAAGGTGATCAAGGACTTCAACGAGATCCACCCCGAGGTCGACGTCAAGGTGAACGTCGTCCCGTCGCAGGGCACCGGCGACGCCACGAGCATCATCACCGCCGTGCGCGGCGGCACCGCCCCCGACCTGTGGCTCCTCGACCGGTTCAGCGCGGCGCAGTACGCGGCGATCGGGCTCATCGAACCGATCGACGACATGATCGAGGAGTTCGAGGACCAGCCGAAGGACGAGTTCCTGGCGCAGTGGCTCGGGTTCACGATCGGCGAGGTCAGCTACCAAGGCAAGACCTACGGCCTCCCCCACGACACCGACGCCCGCGGCATGTTCGTGAACCGGAAGATGCTCACCGGCGCCGGGATCGACCCGGACGAGTTCGACTGGGAGCACAACGGCCCGGTGAGCATGGACCGGATGTGGGACGTCAGCGAACGCATCACGAAGAAGTCCGGTGGCAACTACACCCACATGGGACTGCTCCCCTGGTACGGCGAAGGCTGGCCGTTCACGTGGGGGCTCGGCCTCGGTGCGTCGTACTTCGACCAGCAGGACTCGAAGATGACGATGGACTCGAAGAGCGTCCGCAGCATCTTCGAGTTCTACGAGGACTGGGCGAAGCGGTACGGGTACAAGGACGCCGACACCTTCATCGCGACCTACGAGCCGACCGGGCACCCGCCGGGACAGACCGCGTTCATGGCGGACCGGATGGCGTTCATGGTCAGCGTCCCCTCCACCATCCAGACGTTCGACAACTACGGCCCGAAGGACCTCGACTGGGGCACCGCGTACCTGCCGACCCAGCAGGACGGCGGCGACAAGTACACGTGGTCCGGTGGCTTCGCGCTGTGCGTCCCGAAGGGCTCGAAGAAGAACAAGGCCGTGTGGGAGCTCATGAAGTACTTCACGAGCAAGCAGGGCCAGGAGACCTACATGGTGCCGGCCACGAGCGTGCCGTCGAACATCGCGGCGCTGAAGGACCCGAAGGGCTCCGCGAAGTCGATCCGCTTCTTCACCGAGTCGATCGGCGCGTCCACCTGCCGCCCGCCGCTGCCCGTCGGCGGCGCGTGGTGGGACTCCCTCGCCGACGCGCGCTCGAGCGTGCTGCTCGGTACCGCGAGTCCGCAGGAAGCCGTCGAGCGGGCGCAGAACCGCGTCGACCCGATGATGCAGACCTACTCGCCGTTCAAGTTGCCGAAGGACTACGACAAGGTCCGGATCTGAGCGGGAACGCTCTGGTCGTCCCCCACGAAAGGAACCACCGACACATGCCCTCCACCCCCTTGCGCGTCGCCGTCCTCGGCTTCTGGCACGTCCACGCCGGCGACTACGCACAGCAGACCGTCGACCACCCCGGCACCGAGCTCGTGGCCGTCTGGGACGACGACACCGAGCGCGGCCGAGCCGGCGCCGAACGGTTCGGCGTCGAGTACACCGACGACCTCGATGCGTTGCTCGCCCGCACCGACGTCGACGCCGTCACGATCACGACCTCGACCGACGTCCACCGCGACGTGATCGAGCGCGCGGCAGCGGCCGGCAAGCACGTCTTCACCGAGAAGCTCCTCGCCCCCACCGTCGAGGAGTGCGACGCGGTCATCGCCGCCTGCGATGCCGCCGGAGTCAAGCTCGTGGTCTCGCTCCCGCGGCTCTACCACGGCTACACGGCCGCGATCCGGCGCGAGCTCGACGCGGGCCGCCTCGGCGACGTCACGTACTCCCGCGTCCGGCTCTCGCACGACGGTGCCGTCGCACCGTGGCTGCCGGAGCGCTTCTTCGACCCGGCGACGGCGATCGGCGGCGCCCTCACCGACCTCGGCTGCCACCCCGTCTACCTGACGCAGCTGTTCCTCGGCGCCCGCCCCGACACCGTCGAGGCTGTCTACCGCTCCTACACCGGCCGCGCGGTCGAGGACCACGCCGTGGTCACCGTCGGCTACGCCTCGCAGGCGATCGGCGTCATCGAGGCCGGCTTCGTCGCGGGCACGCCGTTCACGATCGACGTGGCCGGCACCCGGGGCTGGCTCGCGTACTCCGACCAGGAGGCCCGGCTCACCGCCGGCGGACCGGCCTACGGCGACGAGCCGGTCACCCTCGACGTCCCCGCCGACGCCCAGGACGCCTTCGGTCAGTGGGTGGACCACATCGCCGCCGACACGCGTGCCGACGACAACCTCGCCCGCGCCGTCGAGCTCACCCGCCTGGTGGTCGCCGCGAACGACGCAGCGGGTCAGCCCGCGACCAGCGACGCCCTCGTCGGCGCACCCGCCTGACCGTCCCAGCAGTCCAGCACCTCGAACCAACCACAGGAGTCACCATGTCCAGCGACATCATCCGCGTCGGCCTCATCGGCGGGGGCGGCATCGCGTCCGCGCACATCGCCGGGTACGCCGAGCACCCCGACACGATCCGCATCGCCGCGGTCGCCGACGCGTTCGCGGCCACGGCCGAGGAACGCGGGGCGGAGCTCGGCGTCCCGTTCTTCACCGACTACCTCGCCATGCTCGAGCAGGCGGACATCGACGCCGTCGACATCTGCCTGCCGCACCACCTGCACCGCGACGCGATCGTCGCGGCGGCCAAGGCGGGCAAGCACGTGCTGTGCGAGAAGCCGCTGTGCCTGAGCCCCGACGAGGCCGCCGACGTGCAGCGCGCGGTGTCCGAGTCCGGCATCACCCTGATGTGCGCGCACAACCAGCTGTTCATGCCCGCGGTCGCCAAGGCCAAGGAACTCATCGACGGCGGGGCGCTCGGCACCGTCTACGAGGTCCGCACCACCGACTCGTTCCGCAACGAGTTCGACCCGTCGAACATGGGGTGGCGTGCCCACGCGTCGACGAGCGGCGGCGGTGAGCTCATCGACACCGGCTACCACCCGAGCTACCTGCTCATGCACCTGGCCGGTGGCGTCCCCGTGCAGGCCACCGCGATGCTCTCCACGCACCGGTTGGCGTTCATGGAGGGCGAGGACTCGGCGCAGGCCCTGTTCCGCTTCGACAACGGCGCCGTGGGCCAGCTCGTGACGAGCTGGGCGTACGACCCGGCCGCCGGCACCGAGCGGTTCAGTGTCGTCGGCGAACACGGCGCCCTGACGAGCGACGGCACGACGCTGCGGTGGGACCTGCGGGACGGCACGAGCGAGTCGGTCACCTTCGACGAGGTCGACACCTTCGCGGCCGAGATCGGCGCGTTCGGGGCGTGCCTGCGCGACGGCACGCGGCCGATCCACACGGAGCGCGAGGGCATCGCGGTGCTCGGCATGATCCTGGCGGCGTACGAGGGCGCCCGGACGGGGACGATCGCCCCGGTGCTGACGGCGGACGAGACCGTCAGCGCCTGACCCGCGCGGATCGCGCACCCGTTTTGCGACGAACCACGAGTCGCTCGACGCGTGGTTCGTCGCAGAACGGGTGCTGACGCACCGCGCCACGTCAGTGCGTCGCGGGTGCCGCGTCCTCGTCGTCGGCGGCGTGCAGCACCGACTCGGCCTGCCCGAGCAGGTGCCGCGCGGCCAGGCTCAGCGACCGCACCCCGACCACGACGACGAGCAGGGTGAGCAGCACGAGCAGCACGGTCGTGGGCACCCACGCCACCGGCAGGTCGAGCACCCGGAACCACTCGATCGCCGCCGTCGCGACCGCCGCAGCCGGGAACACGAACGACCAGAACCCGAGCGAGAACCCGAGCCGGACGTACCGGGGCAGCAGGGCGAGCTGCACGAGGAGCATGAGGACCCCGAGGCCCGCGATGGCCTGCACGGGCAGGGTCCGGGCGTCGTCGGTGAGCGCGAACAGGGACACCGTCGCCACCGCGGGCGGAGCCACGAGGATCGCCATCGTGGGGACGAGCGGGTCGGGCAGTGCGGGGCGGAACGACAACCGGATGAGGAGCAGTCCGGTCATCACGCCCCAGAAGAACACGCCGACGCCGAAGCACGCCCAGGACAGCCAGCCCACACCGACCTCGTGCGTGGCGACGGAAGCGACGAGGGCCGCGGCGACCGTCGGCAGCAGGTAACCGCCGTGCACGGCCTCCAGCGTCAGGCGCCCCTCGAACCACGTGCTCAGCAACCACGCCGCGAACCCGGCAGCGACCGCCACCGCGAGCACCACGAGGACCTGCCCCCCGATCTCCCAGAACCGCGCGAGGTCGACGCCGAGGAGCATCGCCGTCGCGGGGACCAGGGCGGCGATCGGGCCCTGCGCCGGGTGGCGGAGCTGGTCGACCAGGCGTTCATCGACCCGGACGCCCCGCAGGACGTGCGCGCCGAGCAGCCACGACCACGCCACTGCCGCGACCACCCAGAACACCTGCGGGACGACGGCCGGCACTCCGAGGACGGGCGCCGCGTACGACCAGGTCTTCGCGAAGCCGGCCAGGCCGAACGGTGCGGCGAGGGTGTTGAGCGGGATGCGGGAGGTCGGGCGTGCGCTGGGCATAGGGGTTCCATTGTCCCCGGCTCGCGTCGTGCCGCGTAACGGAGCCCAGCTCGGAGGCGCCCCGTGGCACATTGGGCCGATGCCCTTCGAGAACAGCGACCACGTCCAGGCCACCACCGCCGGGTCGCTCCCGCGCACGCCGGAGCTCATCGCCGCGAACGCCGCTCGCCCCGTGGGCGCCGACGGCTTCACCCTCGAGACCACCGACGAGGTCCGCGCGATGACGAGCGCGGCCGTCGACGACGTCGTCGGCCGCCAGACCGCCCTCGGCATCACGCAGCCGGGTGACGGCGAGTTCGGCAAGGCGATGTCGAACAGCGTCGACTACGGCGCGTGGTGGGGCTACTCGTTCCAGCGCGTCAGCGGACTCTCGCTCACGGACGCCGACATCTTCACGCAGGAGCCGGTCCGCTCGAGCCCGGGCAACGTGCAGCTGACCAGCTTCCCGGACCGTCGCGACTGGACGATCTTCCGCGAGGCCTACACCGACCCGGCGTCGGGCATCGGTACCGGCAAGAACGCCACCGCCTTCCCCACCACGACCGGCCCGATCGCCTACACCGGGCACGAGGCCGCACGCACCGACGCCGCCAACCTCAAGCACGCCGTCGAAGCGGCCGGTGCCGAGAACGGCTTCATCACGGCGCTCTCCCCCGGCTCCGCGGCCCGGGTCGCGAACGAGTACTACGCCACCGACGAAGAGCACATCTGGGCCTGGGCCGACGCGCTGCGCGAGGAGTACCGGATCATCCTCGACGCGGGCCTCGTGCTGCAGATCGACGACCCCTCGATCGCCGAGAACTGGGACCAGATCAACCCGGAGCCGAGCCTCGAGGACTACCGCGCCTTCACTCGCATCCGCGTCGAGGCGCTCAACCACGCGCTCGAGGGGCTCGACACCAGCCGCGTCCGCTTCCACCTGTGCTGGGGCTCGTGGCACGGTCCGCACACCACCGACATCGAGCTCCGCCACATCGTCGACCTGATGCTCGACATCGATGCCGGCGCGTACTCGTTCGAGGCCGCGAACGCCCGCCACGAACACGAGTGGACCGTGTGGCAGGACGTCACGCTGCCCGACGGCAAGGTGATCGTCCCCGGCGTCGTCGGCCACGCCACGAACGTCGTCGAGCACCCCGACCTGGTCGCGCAGCGCATCGAGCGGTTCGCCTCGGTCGTCGGGCGCGAGCGCGTCATCGCCGGCACCGACTGCGGCCTGGGCGGCCGCATCCACCCGCAGATCGCCGCGGCGAAGCTCGAGTCGCTCGGCGAGGGCGCACGCCGCGCGAGCGCGAAGCTCTTCTGAGCCGCTCGTTCCTTCCCAGAACGGCTGCGGTAGCAAGCGAGAACGGGCGTATCTGCCACGAAGATCACGGCAGGTACGCCCGTTTCGTGGAGGTACGCCCGGTTTCGGCAGGCCTTAGGGGCTACCGCCGTGCGCGGCCGAGGACGATCGCGCCGACCGCGGCAGCGCCACCGAGCCACACGAGCGGGCGCGTGACACGCCGTCGCTTCGCGACCCAGCCGCCGTTCGTGGCGTTGCCGGCGTCCGCCGGGGCGTAGAGGTTGCCGTCGGTGGGGTCGCCCTTCCCGCGCAGCGCGAAGGTCTCGACCATCGGCTTCGTGATCTTGTGGAACAGCCCCGGGAACACGTACTGCAGCGGGACGAGCGACGCCTGGATGCGGCCGACGTAGCGGTACCGCTTCGGGTGCGTGGCGGCGGTCACGACGGCACGACCCGCGCGCTCGACCGAGACCGTCGGCGGCAGCGGGTGCGAGTTCTTGTCGGTGTAGTTGGCGCCGTTCTGGTAGATCGGCGTGTCGATCGTCGACGGCAGCAGCGTGGTGAAGCGGATGCCGGTGTGCGCGAACTCGTCACCGAGGACGTCGACCAGGCCGAGCGCCGCGTGCTTGCTCGTGACGTACGCCGACTGGTAGGGCGCCGACAGCAGTGACTGGATCGAGCCGACGAGCACGTACGTGCCCGTCCCGCGCTGCTTCCAGTGCGGGAGCAGGTGCGTGATCGCGTTGAGGTGGCCGTAGAGGTTCGTGTCGACGACCCGCTTGAACGCCTCGGTGGGGGTCTGCTCGAACAGGCCGTAGACGAACAGGGCCGCGTTGCCGACGAAGACGTCGATCCGCCCGTGCCGACTCGTCACCGTGCTGATGAGGTCCTTGACCTGGTGCTCGTCGGCGACGTCCGTCGGGATCGCGACCGCGTCGGCCCCGAGTGCGCGGCACTCGGCGGCGGCGGCCTCGAGGGAGTCGTGGCCGCGTGCGGCGAGCACGAGCGTGGCACCCTGTCGGGCGAACTCGTGCGCCGCGGCCCTCCCGATGCCGCTCGATGCTCCGGTGACGACGACGATCTTCCCGCGGTACCGATGTCCCATGCGTCCTTGGTACGCGCCTGCTGGTCCGTTCCCGCACAGACGGGCCGTACCCCTCGCCCCGGTGCGAGGATGGAGCATGCGCAAGGACGACCTGACCGTCGACGAAGCCACGGTCATCGCCGAACACGCCCGGTCCGGTGCCCTCGAGCTGGACGACCCCGAGGTCCGCAAGGTCGTCGAGCAGGCGAACCGGGTGCTGGTCCGTGCACAGATGTGGGGCGAGGAGCGGAGTCCGAAGCTGCGTCGTCGCCGCCGCTTCATCGCGATCGGTGCGCTCGTGATGGTGCTCGTCTGGGTGGCTGGACTGCTCGTGCCGCTCGCGCTGCGCTTCGGCGTGTAGCCGGAGCCGAGCCCGCGTCGCCGTTCGGTTCAGCGGCCGGTGCGGGCGTTCCGGGCGAGGAGCCAGAGGTACGTGCTGTGCCCGACGAGCGCCAGGCCGAAGAAGATCGCGGCGACGGCGTAGACGCGGTCGAGCTTCCCCTTCCCGACGACGAGCATCACGATGCAGAACGCCACCGCGATCGCCAGCACGCCGACCTGCACGGTCGACCAGATCCGTCGGAAGCGCGGCATGCCCGTCTCGTTCACCCGGCCATTCTCCCCCATGCCGCGCCCGCCGTGCGGTCGCCCGACGTCAGCCCGCGGTACGACGCGGGCGAGGCACGTCGGTACCGTGCTCCGATGTGCGGCCCCGCCGGCCGGACCTAGCGTGCAGGCATGGACACGCACCACCCCACGGCCACCCCCACCAGCACTCCGGCCCGCGCTGCACGCCGACGCCGTCGCCCGCTCCGGATCATCGGCTTCTCGCTCGTCGGGCTCGTCGGCCTCGGCGCCCTGACGCTCGGAGGCACGGCCACCTACGACGCGATCGCGACGGCGGCGGAACGGGACGACATCCGCCCGTACGGCGAACTCGTCCCCGTCACCGGCGGCCGGGTCAACGTCGCCGTCACCGGGTCCGGGGCGTCGACCGTCGTGCTGCTGCCAGGCTTCGGCACGGCATCCCCCGTGATCGACTTCGCCCCGCTCGTCGACCGGTTGCAGGACACGCACCGGGTGGTGGTCGTCGAGCCGCTCGGGTACGGCCTGAGCGACGGCACCGACCGGCCCCGGACCATCGCGAACATCGTCGACGAGGTGCACCAGGCGCTGTCGACCCTCGGCATCGACCGCTACGTGCTCGCGGGGCACTCGGTCGCCGGGATCTACGCGCTCGAGTACACGAACACGTACCCGGACGAGGTGCAGGCGTTCGTCGGCATCGACAGCAGTGTGCCGACGCAGCCCGGCATCGACGAGGCCGTCGGGTCTGGCCTGTTCCGCTTCGTGAAGGCCACCGGGCTCGCCCGTGTGCTCGCTGCCGTGTCCGGCGACGCGTACGCCGGGTTGCCCTACACCGATGCGCAGAAGGAGCAGATGACCCTGCTGTCACACCGCACCAGCATGCGCGCGACGTACCTGGACGAGTACGAGCACCTCGGCGCGAACTTCCGGCACGCCCGCAGCCTCGCGTTCCCCGCCGATCTGCCGGTCCGCCTGTTCGTCGTGGGCGACGACCCGGAGGTGCCGGGGTGGGAGCGCCTGCACCGTGAGCAGGCGGCTTCGGTCGCCGACGGCCAGGTCGTCCTGCTCGACGGCGGGCACTACCTGCACCACACGCACGCGGCGGAGATCGCCGAGGGCATCGACGCGGTCGCCGACCTCGGTCAGTGATCCCGGAGCGCCTCGACGAGCTCGGCCTTGCGCTTCGACGAGTACCCGGTCAGGCCGATCTCCTTCGCCCGCTTCCGGAGGTCCGCGACGGTCCAGTCGTCGTAGGAGCCGGATTCGCCGCCCTTCTTCCCGACGGCCTCCTCGCCGCGGGCCGCTGCGGCGTTGCTGATCCGCGCGGCCTTCTCCTTCGAGTTGCCCTCCTTGCGGAGCTCCTCGTACATGTCCGGCTTCTTGAGTTGGTTCGGCATGGTGCGTCACGGTACGCGCGGCGGCCCGGCGTCGTTCCGCGCCGGCGGCGGCCCGGCGTCGTTTCGCGCCGGCGGCGGCCCGGCGTCGTTCCGAGCCGCTGGCGGCTCAGTGCTTCTCTGGGTCGTGGCCCCAGTTCATCAACGAGTACCGCCACGGGGTGTCGTGCACGTCACCGTCCGGCCGCTGCTCCGAGTGCCGGGCGACGTAGCCGACCACCTTCCGCATGTGGGCGTGGTCGTCGTCGGTCCGGTCCGCCTTGTGCTTCTCGAGGATCCGGATGATGTGCCGCCCGCTCTCGTGCCCGGTCGACTCACCGCCGCCCGGGGGCTTCTGCCCGACGTGCTTCGACTCGTCGGTGTCGAGCCACTTCCGGAGCTCCGACGGGGTCATGTTCACCGCGTCGGCGAAGTCGCGCTCGGTCTGCTGGTCGTCGTCGTCGTCACTCATGGCCCCGAGGCAACCCCGCCGTCCTGGACGGGTGCGCAGGGCGGATGGCGCTCCGCCGCCGTCCAGCCGGGACGGGTTCCGTGGAGGCACGAGCAGGAAGGAACTCGCATGCCCACCGACCAGTACGAACACGGCGACCCGCGCACCCGCTACCCCGACGTCAAGCCGGAGCCGCAGACGCAGGACGAGCCGGGCCTCCAGTCCGCCATGGACCCGGTCCCCGACCTGGGCGAGACGAGCTACCGGGGCACCGGCCGGCTCGCCGGCCGCAAGGCCCTGATCACCGGCGGTGACTCCGGCATCGGCGGCGCCGTCGCGATCGCGTTCGCCCGCGAGGGCGCCGACGTCGCGATCGCCTACCTGCCGGAGGAGCAGTCCGACGCCGACCACGTGCTCGGGCAGATCCTTGCCGCCGGACGCACCGCCGTGGCGATCCCCGGCGACCTGCGTGACAAGGCGTACGCGCAGGAGCTCGTCGACCAGGCCGTCGCCGGACTCGGCGGTCTCGACGCCCTGGTGAGCGTCGCCGGCAAGCAGCGCTGGCAGCCGGACGTGCTCGACATCACCGACGACCAGTTCGAGGCGACCTTCGACGTGAACGTCTTCGGGCTGTTCCGCCTCGTCAAGGCGGCGCTGCCGCACCTGGAACCCGGTGCGACGATCACCACGACGGCGTCGATGGAGGCGTACAAGCCGGCACCCGACCGGCTCGACTACGCGGCGTCGAAGGGCGCGATCAACAACCTGTCGAAGGGGCTGTCGCAGCTGCTCGTCGAGCGTGGCATCCGCGTGAACGTCGTCGCTCCCGGGCCGACGTGGACGGTCCTGCAGCCGAGCGGCGGCGTCGACCCGTCGACGTTGCCGGAGTTCGGGAGCAGCGAGTCGCCGATGGGCCGCGCCGGACAGCCAGCCGAACTCGCACCGGCCTACGTCTTCCTGGCGTCGGACGAGTCGAGCTACGTCGTCGGCGAGACGCTCAACGTGAACGGCGGCATGGTCACGCCCTGACCTGCACCGCGCGCCGACGGGCAGATCAACCGCGAGGACTGATCTCCGGTACATCGTGAGCAGGAATGGTCGGGTTCGCTTGCAGCACCCGACCATTCCTGCTCACGAAGCGCCCCCGGCGCCCGCCGCCGCGGTCGCCCACTGCTAGCGTGCAGACGTGTCCTGGGGTCGGCTCTACTTCGCACTGCAGGCCGTCGGCGGCACTGCCTGGTGGATCGGCGTCGCGACGCTCCCCGCCGTCCGGACGCTCACGCTCGGCTCGCTGGACCCGGTGGTCGTCGCGGCCCTCGACGTCCCGCTCTTCGTCGTGGCCTCGGCGCTCGCGGCGGTCTCCGCTGGCACGGTCGGACGGATCGCGGCGACCGTCGCCACCGTGTGGACCGCGCTCGTCCTCGCCGGACTCGCCGTCTGGGCGACCGTCACCGGCGAGGCCGGCTGGGGCGTCGTCGTCATGACCGCGGCGACCGTCGGCTCCGTGCTGGCCCTCGCCCTCGTCCTGCTCGGCCGGGTACCGACCGAGTGGTTGACGTCCGGTCCACTGCGGTTCCGCACGGCCGATCCGGGTGCCGCGACGTCACGGCACGTGGTCGCGACGACCGTGCAGATCGTCGTCTTCTGGGGGCTGTTCCTCGGGGTGTTCCCCGTGGCCATCGCCGTCGCCGAACACCGCTGGCGGCTGCACCCCGCACTGCCCGGACCGGTCGTGACCGCGCTGCTGGTGGTCGGGCTCGTCGTCCTCGCGCTCGCCAGCGCGCTCGGCATCGCGTCGGCCGCGGCGATGTCGACCAAGGGCGCTGGCACCCCGCTGCCGTCCGCCAGTGCGAACCGGCTGGTCGTCGCCGGACCGTACCGCTCGGTGCGCAACCCGATGGCGCTCGCCGGCATCACGCAGGGCGTCGCGGTCGGGCTGCTGCTCGGCTCGTGGATGGTCGTCGTCTACGCACTCGCCGGGTCGATCGTGTGGAACTGCGTCGTCCGGCCGCTCGAGGAAGCCGACCTCGAGGCCCGCTTCGGCGACGACTTCCGCCGCTACGCCGCCCGGGTCCGGTGCTGGGTGCCGCGGTGGCCGATCGCCGCGAGCGTCGGCGGGGTCCCCGTCTCCGTCAGCTCGCCGCGCCGGTGATGTTCACGAGCCACGTGACCCGGAACCGGTCGGTGAGCATCCCGAAGGTGTCGCCCCAGGGGGCCGTCGTGAGCGGTTCGATGATCGACGCGCCCTCGGCGAGCCCGTTCCAGTAGCGGGTCAGGGCCTCGTGGTCGTCGCCGCTGAGCGACAACGAGATCGTGCTCTCCGACGGCGTCTCCATGCCCGTCGGCGCGTCCGAGGCCATCAGCAGCAGGCCGTTCTCGCCCTCGAGCTGCCCGTGCATGACCTTGTCGGCGTCGGCGGGGTCCTGGCTCATGCCGGCTTCGCCGAAGGTGCCGATCGTGAGCTCGCCGTGGAACACCGAGTGGTAGAAGTCGAGGGCTTCGCGGGCCCCCGAGCGGAAGCCGAGGTACGGGTTGAGACGCACGGACATGGTGGACTCCTCACGACGGGCGGGCGTCGTCGCCCGCTGCGCGCCCATCGTCGCAGACGCGACGTGCCCGCGGAAGGGCGCGGTGCCTTGGACGGACGTGGGATGCGGCCTGGAGGCTCGTGGCGGCGCCGCCCCGCGCCTCCAGGCCGTCAGGCGGTCGCTCTGCGGTCCGTGGCCGGGTCTGCCCCGGCCAGGTCACGGATGCGCTTCGCCGGCACGCCGGCGTAGACGCCGTGCGCCAGCAGGCGCCCGGTGACGACCGCGCCGGCCGCGACGACCACGTCGTGCTCGATGTGCGCGCCGGGCAGGATCGTCGCACGGCCGCCGATCCACACGCGGTCCTCGATGACCACCGGACGGCCGGTCGGCGTCTCGCTCCACCGGCCTTCGGCGTCGATCGGGTGGTGGCTCGTCATGATGAGGACCTGCATGCCGATGGCCGCGTTCGCTCCGATGGTGACCGGTGCGATGGCTTCGACGGTCACGCCGCGGTTGCAGTAGACACCTCGAGCCACGGAAAGGTTGCGCGGGTCTCCGGTGAGCGAGAAGCCGGGGCCCGGCGCCGACTCCACGTGCGCCCCAGCCGTCTTCAGGATCAGCTGTCGCAGCACGCGCGGCAGGAACGGCGAACCGAGCAGAACGGTGAGGACGAGGTGCTCCCGAGCGTGCGCGGTGTCCTCGCGCAGCAGGCGGACCAACATGGAGGGGACGGGGACGGCTGGCGTGGCCATGCGGCCTCCTGGGCTCGGGGGACGGTGCGGGGTCGCACAGCCGAAACGTAGGCGCTGCAGGGCCGCTCGACAACGGACGCACTGGTGGTTGCGCGATCCTTGCGGTATCGCCCGCCGGCCGGCACGACGGCGATCTCACCCGGTCGGTGCGATCCGGGCAGCGCCCGTGCACGCCTACCGTGCTGCGGCTGGGAGGCGACATGCAGGAGTTCGTGAACGGTCTGGTGCAGAACTCGTCCTTCGGCGCCTGGGACGTGGTCCTCGCCGTCGTCGTCCTGGTCGTCGGGTGGTTCGTGTCCGTGTGGGCCCGGCGAGGCGTCGTCGTGGCGCTGGCGAAGTGGAGCGGGCTCGGACCGAGCGGGACGAACCTCGTGGCGCGTCTCGTGCGCTACTCGATCCTCCTGCTCACGATCGGCATCGTCCTCACCGTGCTCGGAGCGCCCTTGCAGCCGGTGCTCGCCGCGGTGATCATCATCAGTGCCGTCGCGTTCCTGGCCCTGCGCGGGATCGCGGCGAACTTCGGCGCGGGTCTGGTCATCCAGGCCCGACGACCGGTGCGGATCGGCGACTCGATCGAGGTCGAGGGCGTGGCCGGCCGCATCGTCGAGTTGACGGGGCGTTCCGTCCTGCTGGCCACCTCGGACGGCAGGACGATCCGGATCCCGAACACCATGCTGCTCGAGAACCCGCTCTGGAACGCCAGCGAGTCGGGGTCGGTCCGGAGCGAGGTCCGGGCGCGGCTGCACGGCTCACCGGACCTCGACCGGGTCTGCCCGGTGCTGCTGGACGCGGTGGCCTCGGTGTCCTCGGTGGCTTCGGTGGCTTCGGGGTCCTCGGTGTCGTCGACGGATCCCGAGGTCTTCCTGCACACGATCACGCCGGCCTGGGCGGACATCACCATCCGGTTCTGGTCCGCGTACGACGACCGCGAGGCCGCCCGGTCGTCGGTGGTGCGCGCGGTCGCGGTGGCGCTCGGCGGCACCGGCCTGACCTGCTCGGTCTCGTCGGACGGACCACGGTTCCTGACCGCGCTCGTCGACGCCGTGGACTGACGGTTCTGCGGGGTCGTGCGGGGTCGTGCGTGGTCGTGCGATCTCACCCGTTCCGGGCGTGCACGTCGACGCGCCGGGCGGTGAGGCTCGTCGCGCAGACCAACGAACAGGAGCGGACCATGGCCAAGCAGTTCTCCGGCAAGATCGAACTCGACGTGCGCGACTCCGTCGCCGACTGGGACGCGTTCATCCCGTCGAAGGCGCCGACGGGATCCCCGAACGTCCTCGTCGTGCTCTACGACGACACCGGGCAGGCAGCGTGGTCACCGTACGGCGGCCGGATCCAGATGCCCACGATGGAGCGGCTCGCCGCGAACGGCCTCACCTACTCGCAGTGGCACACCACGGCGCTCTGCTCCCCCACGCGGTCGACGTTCCTGACCGGCCGGAACCACCACGCGAACGGGTTCGCGTCGATCTCGGAGTCGTCGACCGGGTTCCCCGGCTACAGCTCGCACATCCCGCCCGAGAACGCGACGATGGCGAACGTGCTCCGTGACGCCGGGTGGTCGACGTTCTGGGTCGGCAAGAACCACAACGTCCCGATCGACGAGTGGACGGCGGGCGCCTCGAAGAAGAACTGGACGCTCGCGCAGGGCTACGACCGGTTCTACGGCTTCATCGGCGGTGAGACGAACAACTGGTACCCCTCGCTCGCCGAGGACAACCACTACATCGACCAGCCGTCGCTGCCCGCGGACGGCTACCACCTGTCCAAGGACCTCGCCGACCAGGCGCTGAAGATGATCCGGGACACGAAGCAGACCGAGCCGGACAAGCCCTGGTACCTCTGGTTCTGCCCGGGTGCGAACCACGCGCCGCACCACGCCCCGCAGGAGTACATCGACAAGTACAAGGGACAGTTCGACGACGGCTACGAGGCCTACCGTGAGTGGGTCCTCCCCCGGATGATCGAACGCGGCATTCTCCCGGAGGGCACCGAGCTCACGGAGCTCAACCCGATGACCCCCGGCACGTTCTCGGACTCCGACGTCGTGCGTCCGTGGGACGAACTCGACGCCGAGGAACGCGCGATGTTCAGCCGGATGGCCGAGGTCTACGCCGGGTTCTCCGAGTACACCGACGCGCAGGTCGGCCGCATCGTGGACTACCTCGAGGAGTCCGGGCAGCTCGACAACACCATCGTCGTCTACTGCGCGGACAACGGCGCGTCGGGCGAGGGCAGCCCGAACGGTTCGGTCAACGAGGGCAAGATCTTCGGCGGCTACCCCGACGACCTCGCGCAGAACCTGACGATGGTCGACGAGCTCGGCAGCCCGGACACCTACAACCACTACCCGACCGGATGGGCGGCGGCGTTCTCGACCCCGTACCGGATGTTCAAGCGGTACGTGTACCAGGGCGGGATCTGCGACCCGCTGGTGATCTCGTGGCCGGCCGGCATCGCCTCCCGCGGCGAGGTCCGGAACCAGTACCACCACTCGACCGACATCGTGCCGACCATCCTCGACGCCTGCGGCGTCACGTTCCCGGACACGTACGCCGGCGTGGAACAGCGACCACTCGACGGGGTCTCGATGCGGTCGTCCTTCGACGCAGCCGACGAGCCGACGTCGAAGCACACGCAGTACTACGAGATGTTCGGCAACCGCGGCATCTGGCACGAGGGCTGGAAGGCGGTGACCGAGCACGGACCTGGAGCCGGGACGAGCGGCTTCGACAGCGACCGGTGGCAGCTGTTCCACACCGACGTCGACCGCTCCGAGGCGCACGACCTCGCCGCGGAGCACCCGGACAAGGTCGAGGAACTCGTGGCGCGCTGGTTCGCGGAGGCGAAGGCCAACAACGTGCTGCCCCTGAACGACCTGCAGATCCTGGGGAACCCCGAGGACTTCGAGACCTTCATCACGATGGAGTTCAAGGTCCCCGTCCCGCCGAGCGGGCAGTACACGTACTACCCGGGCACCACCGAGGTGCCGGAGCGTTCCGCGGCGAACGTGCACGGGGTGTCGTACAAGATCGTCGCGGACGTCGACTTCACGCCGGACACCGAGGGCGTCGTGTTCGCGCACGGATCCCGGTTCGGCGGCCACGCCCTGTACGTCAAGGACGGGCAGCTGTCCTACGTGTACAACTTCCTCGGCATCCCGCCCGAGAACGTCGTCTCCACCCCGGCTCCCACCTCCGGTCGGCACCTCGTCGGGGTCTCCTTCACGAAGGAGGGCACCGGGGAGTACCGCGAGGCCACGGGACCACTCGCGCTCTTCGTCGACGACGAGCAGGTCGCCGAGACGCCGATCAGGACCGTGCTCGGGCACTTCTCGCTCTGCGGCGAGGGACTCTGCATCGGCTACGACAGCGGCGACGCCGTCACGCAGGCCTACGCGGGCGAGCGGTTCGAGTTCCGCGACGGCACGATCCACAAGGTCGTGTTCGACATCGCCGACGACGCCTACGTCGACCTCGAGGCGCACCTCGCCGCCGCGATGTCGCGCGACTGAGATGGCGACCCGGCAGGTGGGGGCGGCACCGGCGCGCAGCCGGACGTGGTTCGCCCCCACCCTCCGGGGCTACGACCGCCGGTGGCTCGGGCGCGACGTCCTCGCCGGCCTGAGCGCCGGCGCGGTCGTCGTCCCCCAGGCCATGGCCTACGCGAGCATCGCGGAGCTGCCGGCACAGGTCGGGCTCTACACGTGCATGGCGCCGATGGCCGTCTACGCCCTGCTGGGCGGGTCGCGCGCGATGAGCGTGTCGACGACGTCGACGATCGCGACGCTCAGCGCCACGACGTTCGTCTCCGCGGGCGTCGCGGTCTCGTCCGACGACGCGCTCCGCGCACTGTCGACCCTCACCCTGCTCGTCGGCGTCGTCCTCGTCGTCGCCCGGCTGCTCACCCTGGGCTCGCTCGTCGAGAACATCAACAAGTCGACGCTGATCGGCGTCCAGATCGGGGTCGGCGCGACCGTCGCGGTCGGGCAGTTGCCGAAGCTGCTCGGACTGACCGACGACCCGACCGGGGCAGGGTTCATCCGCTCCGTGGTGGCGGTCGTCGAGGCGCTCCCCCGTGCGCACGGCCCGACGGTCGTGCTGTCCGTCGCCTCGGTCGCCGTGCTCCTGCTGCTGGGCCGGTTCGTGCCCGCGGTGCCGGGTCCGCTCGTCGTGGTCGCCGGCGGCATCGCGGCCTCGGCCGTCCTGCACCTGACCGACCTCGGCGTCGAGGTGATCGACCCCGTCCCGACCGGTCTCCCAAAGCCCGTGCTGCCCGACCTGACCCTCGTGCCGGCGATGCTCCCCGGTGCCCTCGGCATCGCGATGATGGCGTTCCTCGAGTCCGCAGCGGTGGCACGTGGGATCCGACAGCCGAGCGAGCCGCCGATCGACAGCGACCGCGAGCTGCTCGCGGCCGCCGCGGCGAACCTCGCCGGGTCCCTGACCCAGACGCTGCCGGCCGCCGGCGGGTTCTCGCAGAGCGCGGTCAACCAGCGGGCCGGCGCACGCACCCAGGTGTCGACCCTGGTGACCGTCGCGCTCGCGGTGCTGGTCGCGCTCGTCCTCGGACCGGTCCTGGCCCTGATGCCCACGGCGACCCTCGCCGCCCTCGTCGTCACCGCCGTCGTCGGACTCATCGACGTCCCCGCGCTCCGGAGGCTGGCCCGCATCAGCCGACGCGACTTCTGGCTCGCCGTGGTGACCGCGGCGGTCGGACTGACCGCCGGACTGCTGGCAGCCGTCGTCGCCGGGGTCGCCGGGACGTACTTCCTGGTCCTCCGCGAACTGCAGCGCGTCCGGCTGGCCCCGGGCCCCGTCGTCGGCACGACGATCAGCGCACGGATCGAGGGCGCCGTGTACACCGCGAACGTCCTGGCGTACGAGAACGCCGTCCTCCGGCTCGCCGTCGACGCGGACGGTGCCGACGCCGTCGTCCTCGACCTGTCGCGGATGCACGAGGCGACCGTCACCGTCCTCGACGGCCTCGCCGACCTCGATCACGAGCTCGCGCAACGCGGCGTCGTGCTCCTGCTCGTGGGCCTCCCCGGGTCGGCTACGGCGACGGCGTCGCGGACCGCGTGGTTCCGCGGGCTCGTCGACGACGGCAGGGTGCTGCCGACGGTCGACGCCGCGATGGCCGCGCGGACGGCTCAGGCTGCGGCTGCCGACCCGGGCTGAGGCCGAGATCAGCCGTCCCAGACCACCCGGAAGCCGATGTGGGTGGCGGCGGAGTCGCTGGTCTGTGGCGACCGAGCCGCCGGCCGGTACCGCAGGCAGTACTCCGGCGCACACAGGTGCGACCCGCCCTTGAGGACCCGCGTGACGGTCGACGGCGTCTCCGGGGCGGCGTCGTGGTGGGTGTCCGTCGGGCCGCAGCCGCAGTGCGCGGACGACTCGGTCGCCCGCGCCTCGGCCGGCGGCGTCGGGGTCGTCGGGGTAGTCGGG
>NZ_CACSJV010000048.1:0-26801 GCF_902706105.1 Curtobacterium sp. 18060
GCGGGGGAGGACGGGATCGCGGGGTGCATCACGGTGCCATTGTGCACGAAGCACACCCGACCTCCGCCGAGCGCCGTGCTGCGCCTTGTAGGGTGTTGTCGGTCGCCGGGCACCCCCGACGTCCGGATCACCGAACCGTGCCGCAGGCGCGGCATCAGCTGGAGGAACTCGTCGTGACAGAGCGCAAGCCAGGAGTCGTTTCCGTCGTCCTCGTGAACTACAAGGGCACCGACGACACCCTGACGAGCATCGCCGAGCTCCGCAAGCAGGACTGGCCGCAGGACCGGCTCGAGGTCATCGTCGTCGACAACGGCTCCGGCGCCGAGCACGTCGGGCGGCTGAAGGCCTCGGACCTCGACTTCACCTTCGTCGACTCCGGCCAGAACCTCGGCTTCACCGGCGGCTGCAACCTGGGCGTCGAGCACTCCTCGGGCGAGATCGTGGCGTTCCTGAACAACGACGCCCGCCCGGACACCGGCTGGGTGCGCGAGGCGATGGCCACGTTCGCGTCCGGCGCCGACATCGGTGCCGTGGCGTCGAAGGTCCTCGACTGGGAGGGCGTGAACATCGACTTCACCGAGGCCGCGATGACCTGGTACGGCATGGGCTACAAGCCGTTCGCCGGGTCGCCGGACACCGGCCGGTGGGAGAGCGAGACCGACGTCCTGTTCGGCACCGGTGCCGCGATGTTCATCCGCGCCGAGCTCTTCGAGCAGCTGGGCGGCTTCGACGACCGCTACTTCATGTTCTACGAGGACGTCGACCTCGGGTGGCGCCTCAACCTGCTCGGCTGGCGTTTCCGGTACCAGCCGAAGTCGGTGGCGTTCCACAAGCACCACGCGTCGATGAACAAGTTCGGCGACTTCCGAGAGACCTACCTGCTCGAGCGCAACGCCCTCTTCACGCTCTACAAGAACCTCGGCGACGAGCAGCTCGCCGCGGCCCTGCCCGGGTCGCTGGCGCTCGCGGTCCGCCGTGCCGTGGGCCGTGGCGAGCTCGACTCCACGTCGCTCGACCTGCGGAACCCCGGCGACGACAGCGTCCCGACCGTCCCGGTCCCGAAGACGAGCTTGGCCGGCGTCTACGGTGTCGACCAGTTCGTCGAGCAGCTGCCGTCGATGACCGAGTCGCGCCGCGAGATCCAGGCGAGCCGGGTCCGCAGCGACCGCGAGCTCCTCCGCCTGTTCGGCAACCGCGACGAGCCCGCGTACCCGATCGAGAACTACCTTGCCGGCTACGACAAGATCGTGCACTCGCTCGGGGTGCTCGAGGTCGGTGCGCGCCGTCGGATCCTCATCGTCACCGGTGACTCCATCGGCGAGAAGATGGCCGGCCCGGCGATCCGCGCGACCCAGATGGCGAAGCAGCTCGCGAACGAGCACGACGTGCGCGTGATCAGCCTCACCCGCTCGACGCAGATCGACCCGTCGTACGACGTCGTCACCGTCCCGCACCGTCACCCGCGCCAGATGGTCGAGCACGAGGCCTGGGCCGACGTGATCATCGTCCAGGGCCACGCGCTGCGCCTGTTCCCCGTCCTCGAGTCGACGCGCAAGATCCTGGTGGTCGACGTGTACGACCCGCTGCACCTCGAGCAGCTCGAGCAGGGCCGCAGCGACGACGTCGACCAGTGGAACCGGCAGATCCTCGACGCCTCGGACACGCTCAACCACCAGCTCGAACTCGGTGACTACTTCATCTGTGCATCCGAGCGGCAGCGCATGTTCTGGCTCGGGCAGCTCGCGGGCTCCGGTCGGGTGAACGCCCGCACGTACTCCCGCGACCCCGACCTCCGGTCGCTCATCGGTGTCGTGCCGTTCGGCCTGTCCTCGACGCCGCCGGTGCACGACCAGCCGCGGGTCAAGGGAGTCGTGCCGGGCATCGGCAAGAACGACAAGCTCGTCGTCTGGGGCGGTGGCATCTACGACTGGTTCGACCCGATCACGCTGGTGCGGGCGATCGGTCAGCTCGCCGAGCGGAAGCCGACCGTCAAGCTCTTCTTCATGGGCGTGCAGCACCCGAACCCGGACGTGCCCGAGATGGACATCGTCGCGAAGGTCCGTGCCGAGGCCGATGCCCTGGGACTCACCGGCAAGAACGTCTTCTTCAACGACGCGTGGATCCCGTACGAGGAACGTGGCGCCTACCTCCTCGAGGCCGACGCCGGCGTCTCGACGCACTACGAGCACCTCGAGACGACGTTCTCCTTCCGCACCCGGATCCTCGACTACCTGTGGGCGCGTCTGCCCATCGTGACGACCGCCGGTGACTCGTTCGGCGACCTCGTCGCCGCCGAGAAGCTCGGCATCGCCGTGCACGAGCAGGACATCGACACCCTCGCTGCCGCGCTCGAGACGGCTCTGTTCGACAAGAAGGCGCGCGCCGAGTTCATCGGCAACGTCGACCGCATCCGCGAGCAGTTCACGTGGGAGAACGTCCTCGCGCCGCTCGTCGAGTTCTGCCGGAACCCCGTCCGCGCCGCCGACAAGTCGGTGCGGGACACGGTGGCCGTGGCCGAGGCACACCAGATGCGCGTGCGGGTGCCGGAGCGCAAGAAGCTCTCGGGCGTCCGGTACGACGTCGGCCGTGCCGTGCACTACTTCCGGACCGAGGGCCCGCGCAGCGTCGCGGGCAAGATCAAGCGGCGCCTGACGAGCCGGTGACGACGACGGACGCCGCGGCCCTCGTCGTCGTGCCGACGTACGACGAGGCCGAGAACATCCGGTCCGTCGTCGCAGCCGTCCTGACGGCCGTGCCCCGCGCACACGTCCTCGTCGTCGACGACGGCAGCCCGGACGGCACGGGGGACATCGTGCGGTCGCTCGCGGCCGACGACCGGCGGGTGCACCTGCTGCAGCGCGCCGGCAAGGCCGGCCTCGGCACCGCCTACGTCGCGGGGTTCCGGTGGGGCCTGGAGCGCGGGTACCCCCTGCTCGTCGAGATGGACGCCGACGGGTCGCACCCTGCCGACCGCCTGCCCGCGCTCATCGACGCCGTGGAGTCCGCGGACGACGTCCTGCTCGCGATCGGGTCGAGGTGGGTGCCCGGTGGGACGGTGGTCGACTGGCCGCTCCGCCGCCGGGTGCTGAGCCGCGGCGCCAACGCGTACGCCCGGCTGGTGCTCGGCCTGGACGTCCGTGACATCACCGCGGGGTTCCGCGTCTACCGCTCCCCGGCCATCGCCCGCATGGACCTCGGGTCGATCGACTCGAAGGGGTACTGCTTCCAGGTCGACATGACCCTGCGGGTGGACGCCCTGGGCGGCCGGGTGGTCGAGGTCCCGATCCGGTTCCGCGACCGCATGCACGGGGTCTCGAAGATGAGCCGGTCGATCGTCCTCGAGGCCATGCTCCGTGTCACGCAGTGGGGCCTGCAGCGCCGGCTGGGTCGTCGCACGCGTCCGTGACCACGTGGCGCGTGCGGGCGCTGCGGTTCAGGGGCGCGGCAGGTGCCGGCGCCACGAGCGCCGCCGGGCGGCGATCACGAGCACCGTCACGAAGACCATCAGGCCGGCGCCGTGCAGCAGGTAGCTCTCCGCCGTGCTCGTGACGGCCAGCAGCACCAGTACAGCGGCCGGCCACACGTAGGCCACCCCCGGGAACGTCGTCGCGGTCACCCAGGCCCGCGCGAACGCCAGGAGCGCCGTCACGCCGAGGATGATCGTGCCGGCGAGCCCGATCTGCAGCCAGGCGTCGACGAAGGCGTTGAGCCCTGAGGGGAACCGCATCCCCGCCGGGTCGAGCAGGGTCACGTAGGGCACCACGGCTTCGCGCGGCCAGGTGCCGACCCATCCCCAGCCCTGGATCGGGTAGCGCTCGGTGAGCACGCGGATCTGCGACCACAGGTCGATGCGCGTGGCGGTGCCACCGGCGGCGCCGATCTCGGCCAGCAGTCGCCCGCGGGCGAGGACCGCGACGACGAGGGCCAGCAGGACGGCCGCGCCGAGGACACCGTTCACCACCGGGCGCGTCGCGGGTCTGGCGTGCCGGAGTGACCACAGCGCGAGCGCCGTGACGGCCAGGGCGATCATCGCGAGCCCGGTGATGGGTGACTGGACGAGCATCAGGGCGATGACGGCCAGGGCGGTGGAGCCGACGGCACGCCAGACCGTGACGGAGCGGGTGAGGAACTCGACCACGAAGGTGACGAGCGCCATGGCAGCGATGAAGCCCATGAAGTTGCGGGTGCCGCCGATGCCCTGGATCGGGCCGCCGTAGGCGATGTCGCCGCGGATGCCGAACGCCGGGAACGGGACGTCGAGCACCAGGCCGGAGAGCACCTCGAGGCCGAGGGCGGTCACGAGGAGGATCCGGAACGCATCACCCGAGGCACGGATCACCTGGACCAGGTCGCGCCCGAGCGCCAGGTACAGCCCCAGGCCCATGAAGCACACGGTCGCGACGAGCCCCCGCAGCGCGACCCACGAGTACTCGCTCCAGAGCACGCTCAGCGCGCAGTACCCGACGAACGCCAGCAGGGACAGCGGCAGCACCCCGTGCCACTCGATCCGGTACCGCTGCCCGAGCAGGCTCAGGCCGGCGAGCACGAACAGCGTGACGAGCACCGCCCACGTGCCGGCAGTCCCGACCACGGCCCCGACGGTGGGCTGCCCGAACGCGAACAGCACGATGACCGTCGCGAGCGCCTGGCTGAACCGCCCGCCGGCGGAGAACCCGATCCAGGCGGAGAGGTAGCGGCGCGCGCGCACCCGCTTCGTCAGCCGTCCGTCCGTCACCCCACCATCTTGGTGCACGCACCTCGGTACCGGGCCATCGCGGAGCGTCGATATCGCTGATACGCGATGAACCGGCTACCGTCGACGGACCATGCAGCGCCCCGCGAGTCCGACCCACCGCCGTCTCGACGGCCTCCGCGTGGCCGCCGCCGCGGTCCTGGTCGGCGTCGCCACGACCGCGCTCGCCTGGTGGCGGCTCGGGCCGACGGCCCGCAGTACCGTGTGGGCGGAGGACGGTGGCCTGTTCCTGCGGGAACGCATCGCCCTCGGCCCCGTCGACTCCCTGCTGCACCCCTACGCCGGGTACCTGCACCTCGTGCCCCGGTTGCTCGTCGACGTCGCCTGGGCCCTGCCCGTCCAGGACTACGCCCGGGCACTGTCCGCCGGGGCCTGCGTCGTCGTCGGCGCGGTGAGCGTCACCGTGTTCCTGCTCGCGCGCGACGTCGTGCCGCAGTGGCCGCTCCGGGCCCTGCTCGCCGCGGTGCCGGCCCTGCTCCCGCTCGCGCCCTACGAGATCAGCGGGAACGCCGCGAACCTGCACTGGTACATGCTCTTCGCCGCCCCCTGGCTGTTCGCGTACCGCGCGCGGACGTGGTGGGCGTCCGGGACGGTCGCCGTCCTGACCGCCTTCGCGGTCCTCACCGAGCTGCAGACCGTGCTGTTCCTGCCGCTCCTGCTCCTCGCGTGGTTCCCCCTGCGGAACGGTCCGGGCGACCGGGCGTGGCCACGCGCGGTCCCGGTGACCATCGTCGCCTTGATCGGCGCCGGTGCGCAGGTGGGAACCGCCCTCACCGACCAGCGATCGCAGCCGCCGGGCAGACCGGCGTTCACCGACGTGGTCGCCGGGTGGCTGCTGCAGCCCGTCGCGGGGACCTGGACACCGGACGTCGGTGCTGCCGTCCGCGCCGTCGTGACCCACGGCTGGGGCGTCGTGCTCGTGCCCGTCCTGTTGGTCGCCGCCACGGTGGTGGTCGCGCTCGTCGTCGGGACGTGGCGCGCACGCTGGGTGATCGTCGCGCTCGCCGCGGTGTCCGGCGGCGTGTGGTGGGCTGCGCTGATCGCCAACGGGGGACAGGGCCAGGCGTGGGCGCACCCGATCCCGGCACTCGCAGCGGTCCCGCCGCTGCGCTACGCCGCGGCGTCGGGCATGCTCCTGCTGGCAGCGGTGGTCGTCGCGGCGAGCGTGCTCCTCGATGCACGTCCGGCGCAGCGGGGAGCGCGGCCGACGCGACGTGGGGCGCGGCCGGCAGGCGCCCTCCGCTTCGTCCGCGTGCTGGCGGGCTGGTCCGTGGTCGCCGTCCTGGTCGTCGCGGTGGTGGGCAACCTGGCCCCGGGAGCCACACGGCGCAGCGACGGCCCGGTCTGGGCGACGCAGGTCCCCGGCGCGGTCGCGGCGTGCGCGGGCGACCCGACGCGGGACGTCGAGATCCGGAAGGCGCCGTGGACGGCCAAGGTGCCGTGCTCGAGACTGCTCGAGCGGTGACCGCCCGGTGCGCCCGGGTCAGCGAACGGCCGGCAGCCGCCACTCCCGCCGTGCGGGCGGGGTGCGCGGGCCGTCGCCGGCCGACCGGGGTTCCTCGCTGACCAGGACGATGCGGGACTTGATCGCGATGAGCGCGAACAGGACCCAGTTGCCCTGGTACAGCAACCGCGACTCGGCGACGGACTGCACGAGCAGCGCCACGACGAGGAGGAGCGGCAGGAGCGACACCGGGTCGAACGACCTGGGGGACCCTGCGGCGTCGTACCCGATCCTGGTCGCGGACGACCACGACCGGTCGAGTGTCGTCACGACGTAGAGGGCGAACAGGACCAACCCGATGATGCCGGTCTGCATCCACACGTCGAGGTACGCGTCGTGCGCCTGCAGGTACGTCACGCCCTTGCGGTGTGCGAGGTCGGCGAGCGTCGGGATGTCCGGCCACCAGTACCCGATCCACCCCCAGCCGACGACCGGGTGCTGGCCGATCAGTTCGAGCACGCGCTGCCAGATGTCCCCGCGGCCCGTCGCGTCCGCGCCCTTGCCGAGGAGCTCCGACACGGTCCCGCGTGCTGCGAACGCCCCGACGCCGACGACGACGGCACCGACCAGGGCGAGCAGGTAGCGCGGCGTCCGCTGTTCGGTGGGGACGCGACGGATCCAGAGTGCGACGAACAGTGCGGCGGCGACGACGAGCGCGGCGGCGAGGACCGTCGACGAGCGGGTGAGCACCAGGACCCCACCGGCCACGACCAACCAGCCGACGGCGCGGTTCCGGCTCATCCGACCCTCGGCGAACTGCAGGGCGATGGCGATCGCGGCGAGCAGGGTGACCATCGCCAGCAGGTTCGCGTTGCCCGGCAGCCCCTGGATGCGGCCGCCGGTCAGCAGCTCGGCGCGGGAGAAGTAGAAGGCGTCGGGGATGTCCCGGTCGCCGTAGTCGGTCCAGACCGGGACGATCGGGTGCCGGACGACGACGGCCACGACCGCCTCGAACAGCAGCGAGCCCATCAGCACCCAGCGGAACGCGAGGCTCATCGCGTCCAGGATCCGACGCCAGGTCAGGGTCGACGCGATCGCGAACGCCATCGCGGCGCAGATCACCTGCGCGGCGATGCTCGCGAGCGTCGCCGGGCGCCAGTGCGACCAGGCGACGGACACCAGGCACCAGGCGAGGAAGAACCAGAGCGCCCACGGCGTCCGGACCAGCGGTGGCTTCGCCCGGACCAGGATCGTCACGCCCCACGCTGCGACGAGGGCCCAGACCGCCGCGGCCCCGAACCAGGTCAGGGTGTTCGGGAAGGCGTCGCCGGCGAACAGGACGAAGAGGAGCGTCGCACCGAACGCGAACGCCTCGCGCTCGGGTACGGTCCCGCGCGAGAGCGGCCAGGTGTTCGTCACGACGTCAGGGTACGTGGTCATCCGCGTCCGTCCTTGCGGAAGGCAGCGAGCGCGCGGGCGATCTCGTCGCCGAGGTACGGCGCCAGGGTCGTCGCGAAGGTGTTCGTCAGGTGGGTGCGGTCCCGGTGCACGAGCACGCCGCCGATGACCGCCGGGCAGGTGGTGTCGGTGCAGTAGTACTGCGTCAGGTCGATCACCCGCGCCGTGCCGGGCATCCGGGCGGCGGCCTGCTCCGAGCCGTCGAACAGGCCGAGGCCGAACGAGCGGCTCGAGTCGCACGCGCTCGTCGTCGGGCCCGACATCTGGCCGACGCACGCCACCACGTCGGTCCGAGCGGTCGGGTTGTCGCGGAGCGCCAGGACCGGGATGCCGGCGTCGGCCGCCGCCTGCCACGCCGCCACCATGCCGTCGACGACGGTCTCGCTGTCCGACTGCCCGGGCACCGAGGCGACGGGACCGTTGCCGGTCGAGTGCGTGACGATCACGCCGTCCAGGTCGCCGTGCGCGCGCAGGTACGCCATCGCGTTCTGCTTCCAGGCGGTGCAGTCGTCGACCTGCTTCTCCGTGTTCGCCTTCTGCACCGCGGTGGTGAGGTAGCAGCTCTGGTGCCCGGCGACGTCGATGCGCCAGTTGTTCGCCTTCGCGATCGCCTCGTAGGTGTCCACGAAGACGTTGTTGTGCGAGTCGCCGATCGCGATGAGGTGCTCCGTGTACCCGGACTTCGGGCCGAGTTCGCAGACGTTGAACGCACTCGAGTCGTTCGACCAGCACGCTCCGCGGTTCGAGTCGTCGTCGAGCGCGTTCGCGGCCGCGGGTACTCGCACGTCCGCCAGGGCGGGGTTCACGCACGGGTCGGACGACGAGATCAGTGCGGCGGCACCGAAGCAGCGCACGTCGCCGGTGCTCAGGCGCTGCTGGAACTCGGCCGCCTGCACCTGCTGGACGTGCAGCGCCGTCAGCGAGGCGGCCCCGAGGGCCACGACGAGCACGGTGCTCAGGGCGCCGTAGAGCGCGACCCGGCGCGGCCGCAGCGCGCGCACCCATCCGGAGAACCGGAGCGGCTCCTCGATGCACAGCGTGGTGACCGAGCCGACGAGCACGGCGCCGACGAGGATCGCGACCTTGTCCTTGGTCGTGAGCTCGTGGCGGAGCACGATCGGCAGGATGACGACGGCAGGCCAGTGCCACAGGTAGACGGCGTACGAGATCCGGCCCAGGAACCCGACGGGGGTGATCCTGCCGATGCGCTGCAGCCCCGAGTGCGCGCCGAGCAGCACGACGAGCGTCGCCGACACGACCGGCAGCGCGGCGGCGATGCCGGGGAAGGGCGTGGACCCGGTGATCAGCACGAGCGACGCGACGAGCCCGGCCGCGCCGACCCACGCCCCCACAACCCGCACCGACCGAGCCGGTCCGGTGCGCGGCGCCGCCAGCGGGATGGTCGCCGCGAGCCCGCCGAGCGCGAACTCCCACGCCCGGGTCGCCGTCGAGAAGTACGCGACGCCCGAGGCGGTGTGGGTCTGGACGATGCTCCACGCCAGGGACAGGACCACGACGGCGCCGAGGAGCACCTGCGCGACGACGGCGGGGGAGACGCCGTCCCGACGTGCACGCCGAGCGACCCACAACGCGAGGAGCAGCAGGAGCGGGAGGGCGATGTAGAACTGCTCCTCGACCGACAGCGACCAGAAGTGCTGGAAGGGCGACGCCTGGTTGCCCTGCGCCAGGTAGTCGACCGAGTCGGCGGCCAGCTGCCAGTTCTGCACGTAGACCGTCGACGCGATGAGCTCACGGCCGTACTGGCCCCACAGCGCGCTCGGGACCCACACCAGCACGGCGGTCCCCGTCGCGGCGATCGTGAGGAAGGCCCCGGGGAGCAGCCGCTTCGCCCGCCGCGACCAGAACCCGGCGAGCCCGATCCGGCCGGTGGTGGTCAGCTCACGGAGCAGGTGTCCGGTGATCAGGAAGCCCGAGATCACGAAGAACACGTCGACGCCGACGAAGCCGCCCGGCAGCCGGTCGGGCCACAGGTGGTAGAGCACGACGGCGAGGACCGCGAACGCACGGAGCCCCTGGATGTCCCACCGCGTGGGGTCGGCCGTGCGGCGGGGGGAGGAACGCAGGGACCCTCGGGGCGGTGACTCCACCGTGCTTGCAGACATCGCGGAGATTCTAGTGTCGCGGGCCGCGCCGGTAGGCTCTCGCCCATGTTCCTCGGCATCACGAACACCCCCCGCGACTACGCCTGGGGGTCGGTCACCGCGATCCCGGAGCTCCTCGGTCGCACCGTCACCGGCGCCCCGCAGGCAGAGCTCTGGCTCGGCGCGCACCCGGGCAGCCCGAGCGTGGTCGTCAACCCGGCGATGGTCGGCGGTGCCGACACGCTGCTCGACTGGATCGCCGCCGAGCCGCAGGACGCCCTGGGCGGCGACCGCACCGGCCTGCCGTTCCTGCTGAAGGTGCTCGCAGCGGCGGCGCCCCTGTCGCTGCAGGCGCACCCGACACCGGAGCAGGCCGAGGCCGGCTTCGCGCGCGAGGAGCGCGAGGGCATCGCGATCGACGACCCGGCGCGCAACTACAAGGACCCCTTCCCGAAGCCCGAGCTCGTCGTCGCCCTGAGCGAGCGGTTCGAGGCCCTGAGCGGCTTCCGCCCGGTGGAGGACACCCTGGCCGAGGTGCGCGTGCTCGACGCCGGCAGCGGTCGGCTCGGCCCGCTCGAGGTGCACCTGCAGCACGGGCTCGAGGACACCGTCCGGTGGCTCGAGACGGCCGACGAGTCCGCGCTCGCCGTCGTGCAGGCCGCGAGCGACCTCGCCCTCGCCCTCGACGACGACGTCCTCACCCCGAACACGGCGACGGTCCGCGACCTGGCGACGAGCTGGCCGGGCGACCCCGGCATCGTCGTCTCCCTGCTCATGCACCGGGTGACGCTCACCGCGGGGCAGGCGATGTACCTGCCCGCCGGCAACATCCACGCCTACCTGGACGGCCTCGGCATCGAGCTGATGGCGCCGTCCGACAACGTGCTGCGCGGGGGACTGACGCCGAAGCACGTCGACGTGCCCGAACTCCTGCACGTGCTCGACTTCACGGCGTACCCGGCACCGGTCCTCGAGCCCGAGCGCCTGGCTCCCGGCGTGGACCGCTTCGCGCCGGAGGGCGTCGGGTTCGCGCTGCTGCGGGTCGACGGGGACGGACGACCGGTCGGACTGAGCACCGGCGGCGTGGCCCCGCTGACCGGACCGTCGATCGCGATCTGCACCGAGGGCGTCGTGACGCTCGTCGGCGCGACGTCCGCCACGCTGCTCCGCAAGGGCGAGTCCTGCTTCATCACGCCGGACGAGGGTGACGTCACGGTGGAGGCCGACTCGTCGAACGGCGTGACGTCCACGGTGTTCATCGCCACCGGTCGGTAGTCCGCAGTGACCCGGGCACCGGACCCCGGGCAGCACCGGACCGGCGCGGAGCCGCACGCCCTGGCGCGGTCCCGCACGCTGCCACCGGGGCGCCGCGTCCGTCCGCTAGCGTGGCGACCATGAGTTGGCTGGTCACCGGCGGTGCCGGGTACATCGGGTCCCACGTCGTCCGAGCACTGCGCTCGGCCGGCATCGACACGGTCGCGTTCGACGACCTCTCGAGCGGCTTCCGCGCGTTCGTGCCGGACGACGTGCCGTTCGTCGAGGGCACGATCCTCGACGGCGAGCTCGTCGCCCGCACCCTGCGCGAGCACGACGTCACCGGCGTGGTGCACGTCGCGGGCTTCAAGTACGCCGGCGTCTCGGTCGAGCGTCCGCTGCACACCTACGAGCAGAACGTGACCGGGATGGCCACGCTGCTCCGCGCGATGGCCGAGAACGGCGTCACGAAGGCGGTCTTCTCCTCGAGCGCCGCGGTGTACGGCACCCCGGACGTCGACGTCGTCGTGGAGTCGACCCCGAAGGCGCCCGAATCGCCGTACGGCGAGTCGAAGCTCATCGGCGAGTGGCTGCTGCGCGACATGGAGGTCGCCGCCGGCTTCACGACGACCTCGCTCCGCTACTTCAACGTCGTCGGGTCCGGCGAGCCCGACCTGTACGACGCCAGCCCGCACAACCTGTTCCCGCTCGTGTTCGACGCACTGCTGGCCGGCCGTACGCCCCGCATCAACGGCGACGACTACGCCACCGAGGACGGCACCTGCGTCCGCGACTACATCCACGTCGCCGACCTCGCGCACTCGCACGCCGTCGCGGCGCAGAAGCTCGAGGCGGGAGAGCCGCTCGAGCAGGCGTACAACCTCGGCAGCGGCGACGGTGTGAGCGTCCGGCAGATCATGGACGCCATGGCGAAGGGCACCGGGATCGCCTTCGAGCCGGAGATCGCTCCCCGCCGGCCCGGTGACCCGGCGCGCATCGTGGCCACCGGCGAGGCCGCGACGCGCGACCTGGACTGGGCGATGCGCCACACCCTGGACGAGATGGTCACGAGTGCGTGGGAGGCCCGCCGCAGCGCCTCCTAGTGGCTGAGGACGTGTCAGTTGTCCCCCGAAACCCCGACAGACCGGGTGCGACACGCCCAGACGGGGGACATGACACGCCGAAGCGGTCGGTGCCTTCTATGATCCGCGACTTGACTCAGGCGAATGACACCGCTGTAATTACAGGCAACGACTTCAATCGTTGTGGTCCCGTTATCGAGACGTCAGGGGTGATCAGGGTGAACAGTTCCGACTTCCACGCCGGAGTTCCGGAGGACTGGCACGTCGACCCCGTGGCGCTCGGCGTCCCGGGTGTCCGACGGCCGGAGACGGACGACGAGGAGAACCCGCTCGCGTGGCAGGTCGACTCGCTGTGCGCGCAGACCGACCCGGAGGCGTTCTTCCCCGAGAAGGGCGGCTCCACGCGCGAAGCGAAGAAGATCTGCACCTCGTGCGAGGTGCGGGCGCACTGCCTCGAGTACGCGCTCGAGAACGACGAGCGCTTCGGCATCTGGGGCGGCCTGTCCGAGCGCGAGCGTCGCAAGTTGCGCAAGCGCGCGTAGCCGTCCAGGAGGCACGGTGCGCGCCCGGCGCACACCGTGCGGTCCCGAATCCTCGTCGCAGGCTCCTCGGCGCGACCTCGCACGGCGCTGGCGCGCCGTGACCGCTCGGCCGCGCAGGTTCACGGCGCGCCGCCGTCCGCAGCGGACGCCGTGCCTCCAGACCGTAGAGTGACGCCCGTCATGCAGCCCAGAGTCACCGCGATCCTCGTCGCCGCCAACGGAGCGGCCCACCTCGACCGGACCCTGGACGCACTCGCGGCCCAGACCCGCCACCCGGAGAACCTGGTGGTCGTCGACGTCGGGTCGACCGACGGCTCCACCGCGGGCCTGTCCTTCGGCGGGTCCGCCGAGCTCCTGCGCCTGCCGGCCGGACGCCCCTTCGGCGAGGCCGTCGCCCGCGGGGAGCGCGAGGCTCCGCCCGCCGTCGCGGACGAGCCCGTCGACGAGTGGCTGTGGCTGCTCGGACACGACAACGCACCGTCGCCGACCGCGCTCGCCGACCTGCTCTCCGCCGTCGAGATCGCGCCGTCCGTCGTCGTCGCGGGTCCGAAGCTCGTCGCCGACGACGACCCTTCGCTCATCCGCGCGTTCGGCGAGAGCATGACGCGCTTCGGTCGCTCCATCGGCCTCGTGCAGGACGAGCTCGACCAGGGCCAGCACGACCGGCACACCGACGTACTCGGCGTCGCCGCCGGCGGCATGCTCGTGCGCCGCTCGGTGTGGACCGAGCTCGCCGGCTTCGACCCGGCGCTGCCCGACGTCGACGCCGCCCTCGACTTCTGCGTCCGGGTCCGCCTGGCCGGGCACCGCGTGGCCGTGGTCCCCGAGGCGAAGGTCACCACCGCCGGTCCGGTCGAGGAGTTCGGCCGCAAGCGCGTCTCCGAGGCCCGCCGTGTCCGCATGCACCGGCAGGCGCAGCTGCACCGCCGGATGACCTACGCGCCGGGTGGACTGCTCTGGCTGCACTGGCTCACCCTCGTCCCCTTCGCGGTCGGCCGGGCGATCGGCCACCTCGTCGCCAAGCACCCGGCGGCCGTCGTCCCCGAGCTCGCCGCGGCGTTCGCGGTGGCGTTCGGTGGTGGCACCGGTCGGGCGCGTCGGAACCTCGCCCGCACGAAGAAGCTCGGCTGGGCCGCCGTCGAACCGCTCCGGGTCAGCTGGCGTCGGGTGCACGAGCACCGGACCACCTCGCGGGACGTGGAACTCGCCCGGGTCGAGGACGCACCGATCGCACGGGCGTCGTTCCTCGGCGACGGCGGGATCTGGGTCGTGCTGGCCGCGGCCGTCCTGAGCGTCGTCACGCTCTACCCCCTGCTCGGCTCACCGGCGCTGACCGGCGGCGGCCTGCTGCCCCTCAGCACGAGTGTCGGGCAGCTCTGGCAGAACGTCGGGTACGGCTGGCACTCGCTCGGCACCGGGTTCACCGGTCCGTCCGACCCGTTCGCCGCCTTGCTGGCGGTCCTCGGGTCGATCGTGTTCTGGTCGCCCTCGACGTCCGTCGTGCTCGTGATGCTCGTCGCGTTCCCGGTCTCCGCCCTCGGCGCCTGGTTCGCGGTCCGCAAGGTGACCACGCGCAAGTGGGTGCCGGTGATCGGTGCCGCGCTGTACGCCATCGCGCCCTCGCTCGTCGGCGCGGTCACGACGGGCCACCTCGGCGCCGTCATCGCGCACCTGGTGCTGCCGTGGCTGTTCGTCGCCGTGCTCGAGGCGCACCGCTCGTGGGCCTGGGCCTCGGGTGCCTCGCTGCTGTTCGCGGTCGTGGCGGCCTCGGCGCCGTCGTTGCTGCCGGTCCTGCTGATCGGGTGGCTCGTCGCGCTCGTCGTCGGGTGGCGCCGTGCACACCGTCGGGCCTTCATCCCGGTGCCGACCGCGGTGCTCTTCCTGCCGCTCGTCCTCGCCCAGGTCGCACGCGGGAGCGTCCTCGCCGTCTTCGCAGACCCCGGCGTCCCGTCCGCCACGCGTGCGCCGTCCGCGCTGCAGCTGGCCATCGGTCAGCCGCTGCCGGACTGGAGCGGGTGGCTGCCCGCCACGTCCGGGCTCGCCGCCGTCGGCACGTGGCTGCCGATCGTGATGGCCGTCCTGGCCGTCCCGATCGCCGCCGCGGCGATCGGCGCGATGCTCGGACACCGCTGGGCCGTCGCCGGCTCGGCGCTCGTCGTCGCACTGCTCGGGTTCGGCACCGCGTTCGCCGCCACCCACGTGACCGTCACCGGCGTCGGGTCGACCACCACCATCGTGTGGCCGGGCAGCGGGCTGTCGGTGTACTGGCTGGCGATCGTGGTCGCTGCCTGCATCGGGATCGATGTGCTGCCCAAGGCCGCCCCGGTCACGGGACTCGTCGCGACGGTGCTCGCCGGTGTCGCGGTGGCCCCCGCCTTCGCCGCGTTCTACCTCGGTAACGCCGCCATCCAGCCGACCACCGGCCGGGTGCTCAGCGCGTACGTGAACGCCGAGGCGCAGGCGAACCCCGACGTCGGCACGCTCGTCGTGGTGCCGCAGGACGACGGGTCGCTCGCGGTCGCGCTCGAACGCGGCCAGGGAGCCACCCTCGACGACCAGTCGACCCTGGACGCCACCGCCCTGCGGTTGAGCGAGTCCGGCGCCCGGCTGACGACGCTCGCCGGCAACCTGGCGAGCCGCAGCGGCTACGACCCCCGGCCGGCACTGCAGGAACTCGGCATCAGCTTCGTCCTGCTCGACGACGCCGGTGACGACCCCGAGGCGCAGACCGTGCACGACCGTGCCGCTGGCGCGATCGGGCAGAACGCGCTCTTCACGAGCATCGGTGAGACCACGAACGGCCAGCTGTTCCACTACGAGGGCGACGTCGACCGGACCACCACCGGGTCCGCCGCCGCCCGTGCCACGCACGTCCTGTACCTGGTCGTGCTCGGCGTGGTGTTCGGGGCGGCCGCCCTGCTCGCCGTGCCGACGGCCCCGCGCCGTCGCCGCGCCACCTCGAACGTCATCGAGGCCGAGGAACCCGCGACCACCTTCGACGAGGAGCGCGACGAATGAGCACCACCACCCGCTCCGTCCGACGCTGGGTCGTCCGCGGCACCGCGACCGCGGTCGCCGTCGTCGTCGCTGCCGGCGCCGTCACGGCCGCGCACGCCTACGGCACCGCGGCCGAACCGGGTCGCCCGGCCGGCCGCACCGTCACCCCGGTGCCCGCCGACGCCGAGCGCGTCTGCGCCGGCAGTGCCCTGCGGCTGTCAGACGACTCCGGCAACGACGCCACCCAGGCGAGCACCGTCGGGTCGGCGACCGTGGCCACGGCGACGACCGGTTCGACCGTCGAGCGGACCTCGCTCGACCCGTCGTCGACCGGCGGCAGCGACCCGCGCCTGCTCACCGCCCCGGCGGGCGACACGACACCGCAGGTCGCGGGCAGCAGCTACCAGAGCGTCTCCAGCGGCGACCTGGTCGGTGCCGGCGCGGCGTCGTGCGACGACCCGTCGCAGTCGACCTGGCTCGTCGGCGGCTCGACCGAGACCGGGCGCACCAGCCTCGTCACCCTGTCGAACCCGACCGACGTGAACGCGACCGTCGACCTGGCGATCTACGACGGCACCGGCACGGTCAGCGCCCCCGGCACGACCGGCATCGTCGTCGCCCCCAACACCCAGAAGGTCGTCCCGCTGTCCGGCTTCGTGTCCGACCAGGGATCCACCGTCGTGCACGTGTCGTCCTCGGGCGGGCAGATCGTCGCCCACATGCAGGAGACCGTCGTCCGCACGCTGACCCCCGGCGGCTACGACATCGTCTCCGGCGGCGCCGCCCCCTCACGGTCGCAGGTCATCCCCGGCGTCGTGCTCGCCGGCGCGCAGGAGGCGCAGCGCGGTGACGACACCGCGGACGCCGCCCCCGTCGTCCGGCTGTTCGTCCCCGGTACCCGGTCGGCACGCGTCACGCTCGGCATCAGCACGGCGGACGGCGGCGGCACGACCGTGAACGCCACTGCCGAGCCCGGGGTCGTGACCGACGTCGCGCTCGACGACTTCCCGGACGGCCGGTACTCGTTCACCGTCACGTCGACGCAACCGGTCGTCACCGGTGCCCGGACGACCTCGCCGACGGCCGACGGCAACAGCGACCTCGGCTGGTTCGCCTCGGCCGAGCCCCTGGGCGACCAGGTCATCACCGCGGTGGCACCGGGGGAGGGCGTCCGCCTGAACCTCGTCAACACCACGCGCGAGGACCGTTCGGTCACGATCCGCTCCGGCGACGAGGAGACCACGCTCCAGCTGCTGTCCGGCGTCACCGCGACCCTGCCGGTGCAGACGGCGAAGCAGCTCTCGATCTCCGGGGCCGAGGGCATCGTGGCGGGTGTGACCTACCGCGGGGACGACGGCATCGCCGGGTTCCCGATCCGACCGTCCACCCAGGTGTCCACGCCGGTGCGCGTCTACCCCTGACGACGAGGACGGAGCGCCGCCGCCCGGCGCCGCGTCGTCACCAGTGGCGGTAGCGGTCCGGGGCGAGGTCCCACGGGTCCTTGCCGATCAGCTCGCCGACGGCCCGGAACACGGCCGTCTCGATGATGATCCGCCGGTCCGCGTCGTCCTTCTCGGGGCTGCGGTTCACCCGCTCGACGGGGATCCGGAACACGGTGACCCTGCGGGTGTCGCGGTCGATCCGCCACCGGGGCATCGCGTCGGGCAGGGTGGCATCGGTCGGCATGTCGGCCACCTGGAACACCACGCCCGACAGTTCCTCGGGCCACAGCCCGATCAGGTAGTGGGCGCTGTCGCCGACGATGCGGTCGAAGGCCTCGGCGCGGGTCGTGATCGGCGCGAGTTCGGGACCGGTCACGCTCGACCGCCCGCCGCGTCCGTGCCGGGACCGGCCTCGACCGCGGTCGACGGGAGTGACGAGGCGGGGCTTGCGACGCATCCCCACATCGTACGCGCGCACCGGGTGCTCCCGGGCGCTCCGCTAGGCTCCGTGTCGACATGGACGTGAGGATCTGCAGCAAGGTCGCGTGCGCCGCGAGCGCTTCGGCGACCCTGACCTACGACTACGGGGACTCCATGGTCGTCGTCGGGCCGCTCTCCACGCGGGTCGAACCGCACGGCTACGACCTCTGCGCCCGGCACGCCGCCGGCCTGCGCGTCCCGCGCGGCTGGCAGGTGGTGCGGCGCGAGCCGCTGCAGCGCGAGACCGACTGACGGCTCGCGTCCGCGACGCACCAGCGGCGGTGCACGGGAGGCCCGTGGAACGTGACCGACGTCGGCTGGAGACCCGCGCCTCCCGGCATGGAAGACTGATGGGCATGCCCACCGAAGCCCAGACCGCAGCACCGTACCGCGTCGCCGACCTCTCGCTCGCCGAGGCGGGCCGTCACCAGATCCGCCTCGCCGAGAACGAGATGCCGGGCCTGATGGCCCTGCGCGAGGAGTTCGGGGCGTCGCAGCCGCTGGCCGGCGCGCGCATCGCCGGGTCGCTGCACATGACGGTGCAGACGGCCGTCCTGATCGAGACGCTCGTCGCCCTCGGTGCGCAGGTGCGGTGGGCGAGCTGCAACATCTTCTCCACGCAGGACGAAGCCGCCGCGGCGATCGCGGTCGGGCCGACCGGAACGCCGGACGCACCAGCCGGCGTCCCCGTGTTCGCGTGGAAGGGCGAGACGCTCGAGGAGTACTGGTGGTGCACCAGCCGCATCTTCGACTGGACCGCCGAATCCGCTGCCGTCGGAGCCGACTGGGCCGGTCCGAACCTGATCCTGGACGACGGCGGTGACGCCACCATGCTCGTGCACACCGGAGCCGACGCCGAAGCCGCTGGTGCTGCGCCGGTCGCCGGTGCCGACGCGAGTGCCGAGTGGAAGATCGTGCTCGACACCGTCGCGGCGTCGCTCGAGACGTCGTCCGACCGCTGGACCCGCATCGCCGCGGACATCGAGGGCGTCACCGAGGAGACCACCACGGGCGTGCACCGCCTGTACGAGCTGTCGCGCAACGGACAGCTGCGGTTCCCCGCGATCAACGTGAACGACTCCGTGACGAAGTCGAAGTTCGACAACAAGTACGGCATCCGCCACTCCCTGCCCGACGGCCTCAACCGTGCGACCGACGTCCTGATGGGCGGCAAGGTCGCGTTCGTGGTCGGCTACGGCGACGTCGGCAAGGGTGCGGCGGAGGCACTGCGCGGCCAGGGCGCCCGCGTCATCGTCAGCGAGGTCGACCCGATCTGCGCGCTGCAGGCCGCGATGGACGGCTACCAGGTGGCCCGTCTGGCCGATGTCATCGAGACCGTCGACATGGTCATCACGTGCACGGGCAACCTCGGCGTCGTGGGCGTCGACGAGATGCTCGGGCTGAAGCACCTGGCGATCGTCGCCAACGTCGGTCACTTCGACAACGAGATCGACATGGCCGGGCTCGAGTCCCTGCCGGGTGTGGAGAAAGTCGAGATCAAGCCGCAGGTGCACGAGTGGCGCCTACCGACGGGCCGCTCGATCCTGGTGCTGTCCGAGGGGCGGCTGATGAACCTCGGCAACGCCACCGGGCACCCGTCGTTCGTGATGAGCAACTCGTTCACGAACCAGGTCCTGGCGCAGATCGAGCTGCACACCCGTCGTGACGAGTACCCGACCGGGGTCTACGTGCTGCCGAAGCACCTGGACGAGAAGGTCGCACGCTTGCACCTCGGCGCCCTCGGGGTGGAGTTGACGACGCTGCGCCCGGAGCAGGCGGCGTACATCGGCGTGCCGGTCGAGGGCCCCTTCAAGCCCGAGCACTACCGGTACTGAGGCGGCGCGCACCGCGCTAGCGCGGGAAGCCCGGGGGCCGCGCCGACGCTGACGCTCCAGCCTCGGTGAGCAACCCGACGCGGGAGCGCAGCGCCTGCACGTCCCGCCCACGGCGCAGCACGACGACCCCGGCGAGGAACACCTCGGCGGGCACCGGCGGCACCGGGTGGGCGAAGGGTGCGACGTCCGCGGCCAGCGCACGGGCGGCGGACTCCCGGAGTTCGGGGCGCATCACGGCGGCCCCGCGGAAGAACGCGCCGAGCCGGTTCTCGAGTCGCTGCGGCAGCGCCGAGACGTCCGCGACCGTGGCCCAGGCCGTCAGCTCGGGTGGCAGCAGCACCTGGGGGTCGCGCTGCTTCGGCAGCCGCTCGTGCTGCACCACAGTGCCGGCGAGCAGGTCCCCGAGGCGCCGCGGACGACTGCCGAACAACGCCACGAGCAGTGCCACCGAACCGAACGTCATCCACAGCTCGAACAGCCCGACGAGTGCGCGGGTGAACGCGTGCCGGAACCCGATCGCACCGCCGTCGACCCGGACGACCCGCGTGCCGACGGCGTACCGGCCGACGCTGCGGCCCCGGGTCACCGTCTCGACGGCGGCCGGCACGAGCACGAGCACGGCGACGAACAGGGCGAGGCTCAGCGCGGCACCCCACGCCTCGTCGAGGCCGCTCGGCCACAGCCGTGACACCCCGAACATCAGCAGCAGGTACAGGACGAGCAGGCACACCCCGTCGAGGAGCGCCGACGCCAACCGCAGGACGAGTCCGGCCGGCTGCACGTCGAGCGCGACCGCCTCGCCGACCACGAGCTCGTCGGCGGTCTCGTCCAGGGCGAGCGAGAACCGGGCGTCGGCGAGGTCGCGCGGCGTGCGGGGCTTCGACATGGGATCATTCTGTCGGAAGTCGGCCGACACGAGGGGGAACACGTGGACCTGGACGCCTACGCCGAGGTGCACCGCGACCGGTGGCAGGAGCTCGACCGCCTCGCGCGCGCCCGGCACACCACCGGTGCCGACGTCGACCGGCTCGTCTCCGGCTACCAGGCCGCCGCGACGGACCTCGCCCGCATCCGCGGCGCCGCACCCCGCACCGCGACCGGCGACCGGCTGTCCCTCACGCTGTACCGCGCCCGCCTGCGCTTCACCGGCACCCCGGTCGACCCGCTCACTGCGGTCGCCCTGTTCTTCACCCGGCAGCTGCCCGCGGCGCTGTACCGGATCCGCTGGGTGACGATCTGGGTGGCGCTGGCCACCGTCGCGATCGGCGCGATCGTGGCCGTCTGGATCACGACGACACCGGGGGCGACGGCGACCTTCGGTACGCCGGAGGCGCTCCGCCAGTACGCCACGCAGGACTTCGTCGACTACTACTCCGACCACGGCCTCGGCGCGTTCACGGCGCAGGTCTGGACGAACAACGCCTACATCGCGGCCACCATGGTCGCGTTCGGCATCACGGGCGTCTTCGTGCCGTTCTCGATCATGCAGAACGCGGTCGGGCTCGGGGTCTCCGCGGCGATCATGCACTCGCAGGGACGCCTGGGCGACTTCTTCCTGTACATCGCCCCGCACGGCCAGCTCGAGCTGTACTCGGTGTTCCTCGCCGGCGGCGCGGGCCTGATGATCTTCTGGTCGTGGGTCGCTCCGGGGCCGCACCGGACCCGCGCGCAGGCCCTCGCCGAGGACGGCCGTGCCCTCATCACGATCGCGGTCGGCCTGACGCTGACGCTGCTGCTGTCCGGGCTGGTCGAGGGCATCGTCACCCGTCAGGACTGGCCGTGGCCGGTCAAGATCGGCATCGGGACCATCGCGCTCGCCGCGGTCCTGGCGTACCAGTGGGTGCTCGGCGGTCGCGCGTACCGGGCCGGGGAGCGCGGCGACCTCGACGAGTTCGAGCGCGGCACGTCCGCCCTGGTCGCCGGGTAGCGTCCGTCCGGTTCAGAGCCGACCGGTCGCCTTCGCGCGCAGGTAGGCGTCGGCCACGAGCGGTGGGACGTCCTCCGGTGCGCCACGGACGACCTCGGCGCCGCTCCGGCGTGCGACGTCGGCGACGCCGTCGGCATCGAGCAGGGTGCGTTCGGCAGCGGCCCGTCGGTACACGTCGCGCTCCGCGCCGGTCGGGAGGCCCGGCACCCGTCCGCCCCCCGCCGTGCGGATCGTCGTGGCCGGGTCCACCCCGCCGCGTGCGGTCCGCTGCACCGCCGGGTCCTCGATGCTCGTCACCACGACGGCGTGCCGCCGGGTGAGCCGGGGCAGCACCGCCAGCAGGTCACCGGAGGCACCGACCGAGTCGAGGCTCGACGCCAGCACGACGAGCGCCCGTGAGGTCGTGATCGAGTCGACGAGCGCCGGCACGGCGGACCAGTCGGTGGCGGCGAGTCCGGGTTCCGCCATCGCGAGGGCCTCGCCGAAGCGCTGGACCACGTCGGTGCGGGTCGCCCCGTGCACACGGTCGTGGACGGTGTCGTCGAGGACCGCCAGGTCGACCCGGTCGCCGGCGGCCGCGGCCAGGGCACCGAGGAGCAGTGCGGACTCGATGAAGGTGTCGAGGCGCGGTTCGTCGGCCACCCGTCCGGCCCCGGCGCGCCCGGCGTCGACGACGACCACGACCCGCCGGTCACGCTCCGGGCGCCAGGTGCGGACCACGAGGTCCTGTCGTCGGGCGGTCGCTCGCCAGTCGATCGAGCGGACGTCGTCGCCCCGGACGTAGTCGCGCAGCGAGTCGAACTCGGTGCCGTGGCCGCGGAGCTGCAGGGTGGTCTCACCGTCGAGTTCGCGCAACCGGGCCAGCCGTGACGGCAGGTGCCGTCGCGAGCGGAACGGCGGGGTGACGACGAGTTCGCCCGGCGCCGTGACGACCCGCTGGCGGGCGGCGAGACCGAGCGGACCGAACGCCCGGATCGCGACGCCGGCCGTGCGGCGTCGACCGCGGCGGAACGGGGTGAACCGCATGCGGGCGGTCCGTCGTTCGCCCGCGGGCACCGTCATCCGGATCCGGCGCGGTCGGTGTCCGGCCGAGGGCTCCCACATGTCGCGGACGATGCCCCGGAGCACCCGCCCGCCGTCGTTCGCGAGCACGAGCGTGCCGTCGGCGGCGCTGTCCCGACGGGCCAGTCGCGGCATCCGCCGTTCGACCCGCACGCGTGCCAGGTCGGCGGCGAGCAGCACGTCGAGGGCCGCGGCGAGCAGCACGACGACGACCCACGCCAGGCCGGCCCACCCGCTGGCGAGCAGCACGGTGGGCACGACGGCGACGGCGAGGAGCGCGACGAACCGGCCGGAGACCGCCACTAGATCGGCACCCGCACCTGCTCGAGCACCTGCTGGAGCACCCCGTCGGCGCCGACGCCCTCGAGCTCGGCGTCGGCGGCCACCCGGAGCCGGTGGCGCCAGACCGGCAGGGCCATCGCCTGCACGTGGTCGGGTGTGATGGCGTCGTAGCCGGTGAGCCACGCCCACGCCTTCGCGGCGGCGAGCAGCGCCGTCGCACCGCGCGGGCTGACCCCGACCCGGACGGACGGAGCCTGACGGGTGGCACGGGCGAGGTCGACGATGTACGCCAGCACGTCGTCACGCGCACCGACGGCCCGGACGGCGCGCTGCGCGGCGAGGACCTCGTCGACGCCGACCACGGGGGTGATGCCCGCCGACCGGACGTCCCGCGGCACGAAGCCGTCGGCGTGCCGGCGGAGGACCTGCCACTCGACGTCGCGCGGCGGGATGTCGAGCGTCAGCTTCACCAGGAAGCGGTCGAGCTGCGCCTCGGGGAGCGTGTACGTGCCCTCGAACTCGATCGGGTTCATGGTCGCGGCGACGAAGAACGGGTCGGGCAGCAGCCGGGCGTCGCCGTCGACACTGACCTGGCGTTCCTCCATCGCCTCGAGCAGGGCGGACTGGGTCTTCGGGGGTGTGCGGTTCACCTCGTCGGCGAGCAGCACGTTGGTGAAGACGGGGCCTTCGCGGAACGGGAACGTGCCGGTGGAGGCGTCGTACACGAGGGAACCGGTCACGTCGCCGGGCATCAGGTCCGGCGTGAACTGGATCCGCTTCGTGTCGAGGGACATCGCGGCGGCCAGGCTGCGGACGAGCAGGGTCTTGGCGACGCCGGGCACGCCCTCGAGCAGCACGTGCCCCTGCGCCAGGAGTCCGACGATCATGCCGGACACCGCGCCCTCCTGTCCGACGACGGCCTTGGCGACCTCGGCCCGGACCCGCCCGAAGGCGTCGCGGAGCCCGGGGTCGTGCTGGTTCCGGTCGTGCGGGGCGCGGTGGCCCGGTGCAGGGTCGTGCTGGTCGGGGGCAGCTGGCAGGTCGGTCACGGTCGTGCTCCTGGTCGGTCGTGGTCGGTGCTGGGACGGTCGCCCGACGTGGATCGTCGGACGGCCCGTTCGAGGTCGTCGAGTGCCCTCGTGCCGTCGACGAGGGCTCGGTCGTCACGGGTCGGACCGCCGACGAGGACGGCGCCGATGCGGTCGTGCGGGATGCCGGTGGCGCGGGCCGCTGCGCGGACGACGTCGTCGACGTGCGCGGACCGGGGGAGTCCGAGCATCCGACCGATCCGGCGCACCGCGGCGACGCGGAGAGTGTCGAGGGCGTGGGTGCGGTCGTGGGTGCGGGCGTACATGCGGGCCCGGCCCTCGGTGGTCTCGGCGGCGCGGACCACGACGGGCATCCGTTCGACGACGAGCGGCCCGAGACGTCGGCCCCGCCACACCGCGGCGGCGACGGCCACCAGGGCGAGCAGCGCGATGCCGCTCGGCACCCACGGCGGTGCGAGCTCGCCGAGGGTCGGGGCGGCGTCGGGGGCGCCGACGGTCGGCGTGTACCAGGTGAGGTGGTCGTCCGAGCCGAGCAGGCCGAGGGCGAGCGCGGCGTTCCCGGCGGTCGTGATCGTGTCGTTGCGGAGCGCCGACGTGGTGCCGACGAGGGTGACGTCGCCGCCGGGCGTCGCCGCGCGGACGAGTCCCCAGGCTCGGTCGTCGCCGCTGCCGGACGGCGCGCAGCGATCCGCGTCGGGGTCGTCCACCGTGTAGCCGTACCCGTCCGTGGACACCCGCGCGGCCGACGCCGCGGCCGGGATCGCACAGGACGCGGTGGACACGGTGTCGCCGCCCTCGGGCGCGGTGGCCGTCGTGACGTCGAGGCCGAACGACGCGAACGGCGTGGAGTCGACGCCCACCAGGACCACGTGCTCGGCGGTGCGGGCGATGCGCTCGGCGACGCCTGGGTCGAGGACGCCGTCGGAGTCGTCGACGAACACCGTGCCACCGTCGATCCCGTCGGCACGGTCGGTCACCCGGACGGAGGTGCCGCGCTGCTCCAGGACCCGGACCAGCGCGGCCGACCCGCTCGCGGTGGTCGAGGCGGGGTCGAGCGGCCGGCGGTCCGGGCTCTCGGCGCCCTGCACCACGGCGGTGAGCACGGCGAGCACGAGCCCGACGAGCACGATCGCGATCCAGAAGCCGACCCGGAACCGGCGGTCCTCTGGCTGGTCCGGCGACGGCGCACCCGTGCGCGGCGCGGCGGCGGTGGCAGTGCTGGCGGTCATGCCGCTACCACCGGCCCCGAGGACCTGGCCGGACGAGCCTGGCGCACGGCACGCTCGGTGTCGAGGACCCGGCGAGCGGTGCCCTCGTCGGCGTCGAGCCCGAGGTAGCGGACGGCGTCGAAGGCCGTCGCGGCGTCGTCGAGCGCCGGGGCCTCGGCGGGGAAGGGCACGGCTGCGCGGGCGGCGATGGTGCGTGCGGTGGCCCCGGGGACGTCGGGGACCAGGTCGCGCTCGCCGAGGCCGCGGGCGGTCGCACGGAAGCCGTCGAGGACCGCCGCCGACCAGTCGCCCCGGCGGATCGCGGACTGTGCGGCCTCGAGCAGTTCGCGGGCGGACCGGAGGTCGTCGTCGTCGAACACCCCGCCGGCGTCGTCCGCGTCGCTGCGTGCACGACGTCGGGGGAGCCCGCGGGCCACGACGACGAGCACGACGACGGCGACGAGCACCACGATCGCGATCACCAGGGCCGTGCGTGCCGCGACGGGGGAGTCGAGCCCGTCGGCGCGGAGGGACCCGAGCCAGTCCAGGAACGTCCGTGACGCGCGGTCCCACCACGTCACGTGGGCGCCGTCGTACGCGGGCCGGTCGAGTTCGCGTTCGAGCAGGCGGCGGGCCTCGTCGGGGTCGACCGCGGTCATGCGGTCCCGTCCGGCGGGCGGTGCTGCCCCTGCTGCGGCGGGTGTTGCGGCCACGGTTGCTGCTGTCCGGGCCAGGGCTGCTGCGCCTGCTGCTGTCCGGGCCACGCCTGCGGGGGCTGCCCGGGCCACTGCGGCGGCTGCTGCGCCCACGGCTGCTGCTGCCCGGCCCACTGCTGCGGCGGCCACGGCGGTCGGGCGACCGGTGCGGACGGCGCGAACGGGTCGGCCGGCTGCCCGGTGTCGAGGTGCGAGGCGATGCGCTGGTCGAGGGCCTCGGTCCGGATCCGCCGGTCGATGGTCAGGAAGGTGACGACCGCCGCGCTCAGCACGTCGGTGACGCACTGCACCGCGATCGCGAGCAGGCTGCCGATGACGATCAGGACGAGGGCGCCCGCACCGATGCCCGAGGACGCGTCGGTCTGCCCGAGCGGGTCGAACACCCCGCCGACGAGCACGGCCCCGATGGTGAGCGGCGCCGTGGCGATCGACGCCGCGACGCCGAACATCACCTGCACGAGCAGCAGGATGCCGAAGGTCCGCCAGAACGCACCTCGGGTGAGCCGCCACGACTGCGCGGCGGCGGCGAAGACCGGTCGGCCCTCGAGCGCGATGGTCGGCACGGTGAAGGCGAAGCGGATGCCGAGCCACGTCAGCACGACGCCGAAGCCGAGCACCATCACGAAGACCGCCAGGACGAACCACCCGGCGCCGGCGTCCCCGGCACCGAGCGCCGCGAAGAACCCGAAGAACACCACCGCGACGATGATCCCGACGACGAGCCCCGCGCCGATCTGCACGAACATCCACCCGACGACCGGCCACCGCCGCCCGGCGAGCAACGCCCAGAGGCCCCGAAAGGTCGCGCGACGGCCGAGCACCCGCTGGCCGGTGTCCGCGGCGACGGGTGCCACCAGGAAGCCGCGACCGAGGTACGCCAGGAACGGCAGGCCGATCGTCAGCAGGATCCACAGCGTCACCGAGCCCGCGACGATCGTGTCACCACCACCGCTGCCGTCGAACGCGGTCATCATCCGCGACTGCAGCGCCTGCTGGCCGAACGTGCTGACGAGGGTGGAGAGCAGCCCGAGCACGCCGCTGAGCAGCACGCTCCAGAGCAGCAGGACGCGGGCGTTGCGGCGGAAGACCGTGAAGGCGCCGCCGAGCACGTCACCGAACCCGAGCGGGCGAAGGGGGATCACCGGACGCGAGCCGGACGGCGGACGAC
>NZ_CACSJV010000049.1:0-26165 GCF_902706105.1 Curtobacterium sp. 18060
GTCGGGGACGGGCCTCCAGACCGGGGGTGGTGGCGAAGGTGCGTCGACCTCGTCGGCCCTGCAGAAGCTGCTCGAGGCGTCCGACGCGAAGTGGGCGGCCGCCGTCAACGGATCGCAGTCGGCCGCGCAGCTCGAACTCGACACCGACACCGCCGTCATGGCGATCGGTGGCTGGTCGAGCGACCCGGCACCCACGCTCGCGCAGTTCAAGGCGTACGTCGCCGACGGGGACATCGGGTACTACGTCTCCTCCGGCTCCGGTGGCGGTGGCATGGGCGGCGGTTCGTCCACCGCATCGGCGATCCAGGAGTGGGTCGCGGCGAACTACGAGTCGACGACGGTCGGCGGGCAGACCGTCTACGACCTGAGCACCGCCAAGTGATCGACGACGAGGGCGCGGTGGATAGGCTCGCGGACGTGACCGGCCAACCGCTGCAGCGCACCGACGGCACCCCCGTCCGCGCCCTCGTCGTCGACGACGAGCACGCCCTGGCCGACGCCGTCGCCCTCGCGTTCGAGGGGGACGGCTGGGCCGTGCGGGCGGTGCACCGAGGACGCGACGTCCTGTTCGCCGCGCGGGAGTTCCAACCCGACGTCATCGTCCTCGACGTGATGCTGCCGGACATCGACGGGTTCGAGGTGCTCGAGCGGCTCCGCGACTCCCGCGACGCCGTCCGTGTGCTCTTCCTCACCGCGCGCGACGCCCCCGAGGACCGGCTCGCCGGACTCACCGGCGGCGGGGACGACTACCTGACGAAGCCCTTCGGCATCGACGAGCTGCTCGTCCGGGCGCGGATCCTCGCACGGACCTCCGCTCGGGTCGCAACGGTGGGCGGGAGCGCCGAGGTGGTGGTCGGTGACCTCCGCCTCGACGAGGACGCCCGCGCCGTCAGCCGTGCCGGCGAACCGATCGAGCTCACACCGACCGAGTACGAGCTGCTGCGGCACCTGGCGCGGAACGCCAACCGGGTGCTCTCGCGGGAACAGCTGCTCGCGGGCGTCTGGGGCATGGACTTCGGGTCGTCGTCGAACCTGGTCGACATGTACGTGTCGTACCTGCGGAAGAAGCTCGACGCCGGACGCGAGCCGATGCTGCAGACCGTGCGCGGGGCTGGGTACGTCTTGCGGCCGACGACGTGAGCCGATCGACGAAGGCGATCCGGGCCCGTCCGACCCGCGCCGGACGGGTGCCGTCGTTGCGGTGGCGGGTCGTGGCTGCCGTCGCGCTCCTGCTCGTCGCGACGAACGTCGTCGTCGGAGCGGTGACCGTCGTCGCGTTCCGGGGGTACCTGGTCGACCGCCTCGACGCGGAGCTGTCGACGGCGGCGAACCGGACCGTCGGCGGCCGGGACGGCGCGGACGCACCCACCGGCCCGCCGCCCGGGTCGTCGTCGGGATCGTCATCGGGATCGTCGTCGGACCGTCCGGATCCGGACAACGCTTTCATCGGGGCGCCGGGGCAGTCCGCCGGCACCGTCGTCGCGATCGTCCGCGACGGCACCGTGGTGCTCGGCGGGTACACCGACAGCGACGGCGACCAGCACGGGCTGTCGTCGGCGCAACGGCGGACGCTCACCGCGGTCGACAGCGGCGCCGACCCGGCGACGATCGACCTCGGCTCGCTCGGCACCTACCGGGTGCAGGCGGTCGGGGACGACGGCGACGTGTTCGTCACCGCACTCCCCCTCGGTGACCTGAACGCCGCCATCGCCCGCCTGTTGCTCGTCATCGGGATCGTCACGGTGCTGGGCCTCGTCGTCGCAGCGTGGGCCCTCGCACTGCTCGTGCGGCGGTCCCTCCGACCGCTCGAACGCGTCGCCGCGGTCGCCTCCGGGGTGACCGACCTCGACCTGGAACGCGGCGACACCGACATCCCGGTGCGGGTCGCCGACGCCGACCTCACCGCGAACCGCGAGGTCGGGCAGGTCGGCACCGCACTGAACCGGCTGCTCGGGCACGTCGCCCGGGCCCTGACGGTGCGCCGCGACGCCGAGGCCGGCATGCGGACCTTCGTCGCCGACGCCTCGCACGAGCTTCGGACGCCGATCGCGACCGTCCGGGCCTACGCCGAGCTGACCGCGCGCTCGTCGGACCTCGACGCGATCCACCGGAACGTCGACCGGATCGGCCGGGAGGCCGTGCGGATGGGCGACCTCGTCGAGGAACTCCTGCTGCTCGCACGGCTCGACGCGACGGCCCTGGCGTCCGGGGCTCCGGTGTCCCCGATCGTGCGCGAACCCGTCGACCTGACCTCGATCGTGGTCGAGGCGACGATGGACGCCCGGGCCACCGCGCCCGGGCACCGGTGGACCCTGCAGATCGTCGACGACCACCCGCTGACCGTGACGGGCGACGCGGAGCAGCTGCGCCGCGTCGTGACGAACCTGCTCGCGAACGCCCGGACGCACACCCCGACCGGGACCGCGGTGGTGGTGTCGTTGCAGCGGATGGGGCCGTCCGGTGCTGGTGCGGCCGCTCGCCTCGTCGTGGCCAACGACGGGCCGCCGATCCCGGCGGACGCACTGCCGACCCTGTTCGACCGGTTCACCCGGGGTGAGGCCTCGCGGACCCGTGCGCAGGGACAGGGGACGAGCGGCCTCGGGCTGGCGATCGTGCAGGCCGTGGTGTCGGCGCACGGCGGGAGCGTGCGGGTGGCCTCCGGCCCCGGTCGGACGGCGTTCACGGTGGACCTGCCGGACGTGGTGCCTGTGCCCGCTTCGTGACGTCCGCCTCGCCCGCTTCGTGAGCAGAAAAGGTCGAGTCCTCTGGCGCGACTCGACCATTCCTGCTCACGAAGGACGCCGGCCCCGACGGCGACGCATACTGGTCGCATGACGAAGGAGTACGGCGAGCTGCCGGGTCGCCCGGACCCGTCGGAACTCGTGGTCGAAGTGCCCGCGTTCGAAGACGACTGTCCGCAGCCCGAACCTGCACCGCCGGCGGCGGCACCGGAGCTCGTCGCAGCGACCGAGTTCGCCCGGAGTTCCCACGCGCCGCCGACGATCCGCCGGACCCAGGTCCGTGCAGGGATGTGGATCGCGGGCGTGCCGATCGCGGTCCTCGCGGTCATCGCGATCGTGCAGATCCTGCTGCAACCCTGACGGTACCCGCGTGCTCGTTGCGGGTCAGTCGTCACGGTCGTCGACGTCTGATCCGCAGAACTCGCCGGGAAAGCGCAAGACCCGAGCGCCCAACCGTCCGGATGGGGCCCGCGCCAGAGGATGGCACGCGCCCGGCGCAACCGTCCGCATCATCAGACGATCGTCCAACGTCCGGGCCGAACGCGTGCAACCCGGCACCCGGCGACGCAGGCTGGGTCCTGTCCGAGCTGGACGACCCACACGGGTCACCACCGCAGAGATGGGAACACGATCATGAACTCGTTCAAGCGCAAGTCCGTCAAGCTCCTCGCCGGCACCGCACTCGGTGGCGCCGTCATCGCCGGGGCGTTCGTCGCGGCACCGGCACAGGCCGCCGAGCCCGCACCGAGCACCTCGGCCTCCGTCGGCGGCAACGTCAACGTGAACCTCGACCCGGTCGCGATCGTCAACGCGATCAAGGACGCCGTGAACGACCAGAGCGACCGCGGCGGCGCCGTGCAGGCCGCGCTCGACGTCGGCTACTGGAACGCGGGCAACCCCGACCGCCTCACCGTCGCGGTGGTCAACAAGAACCAGGACATCACGGTGTCCGGCGACGTCGCGGACGCGCAGTCGATCGACATCAAGGGCGGCAACTACGTCATCTACTGGTTCAAGGGCCCCGGCTCGATCACGAACAACGGTGACGGCGGCTGGCTGAACTGGGGTGCGTTCGGCAACATCGAACGCATCGACAACGTCATCCACGTGAACGGCGGCTGATCCGCCGGCACCGATCCGTCGGCGCCGCACCGACGCCCCCGGGGACCACGGTCTCAGGGGGCGTCGTCGTGTGTGGCGGGACGCTCGGCGGCGGGCTCGATCGCCGGGGGCCAGGTCCGTGCTGCACCGCGGACCTCGCGCCGTGCACGGATCCACCCCTTCACGAAGGCGACCGACACCAGCGCCGTCCGGTTCGGCGCCTTCCACGACTTCATCAGCCGTCCGAGGTGCCACGCGACGGCCTGGCGGCTGTAGGCCGTCTCCTTCGCGATCTCGTCGTTGGAGAGCCCCTGCGCGGCGAGCGCGAGCATCTGCTCCTCGGTCTCGTCGAGGCCGGGCGCACGGGCGACGAGGTCGATCTCCCCGGTGGTGACCGCCGCCGCGGACTCGCCCGCCGATCGCCGTCGCTGCTCGGCCCAGGCCTCGGCCCAGCACGAGCCGAGTTCATGGGCGACGAGCGAGGCGCGGCTCATCGCGAGCATCGTCCGGCCGGCGTGGTCGAGCGTGACGGCGTGGTCGCGGGTGGCCGTGTGCATGACGAGGGCGAAGACCCGGATCGCCGGCAGGGCCCCGCGGAGCACGACCGACACGTCGACGCGGGGGTCCTCCGCGCTCGCGGCCGCCACCGCGCGCAGCTGGTCGAGGCACTCGCGGTCGACGGGTTCACCGCGCTCGACGGCACGCAGCGCGGCGGGGAGCACGAGCGGGACGATCTCGGCGTACCGGCGTCGCAGCCAGTCGTGGCCGTCCAGTCGGATGCCGTGCAGCGGAGGCGTGAGCAGGAGCTCCTCGAACTCCGGACACCGCTCGTCGAGCGCCAGGCCGAGCCGCTCCCCCGGGAGCAGCACCGCCGATCGGTGTGCGTCGTCGCGCTCGGTCGTCATCGTCCGTCGACCGTATCCGCACGACACCTGTCGTGTTCGACCGTGACGTGAACGGTCGCCGAACGCCGTTCTTACCGGGAGCACAGCGCACTGCCTCGGTCCGCATGTGCCCGCTGCCGAGCATGAGCGGCATGACGGAGACGAACCAGACCCTCGACATCGACATCGTCGTCCCCTGCTACAACGAGCAGGACACGCTCGCGGCCCACGTGCGACGCCTGCACACGTTCTGCCGGACGTCGTTGCACCACTCTTGGCGGATCACGATCGCCGACAACGCCTCGACGGACGACACCGCGCGGATCGCCGACGACCTGGCCGCCATGCTGCCCGGCGTGCACGCGGTCCACCTGCCCGAGAAGGGTCGCGGGCGGGCACTCAAGGCCGTGTGGGGTGCATCTCCGGCGACCGTGCTCGTGTACGTCGACGAGGACCTGTCGACGGACCTCGCGGCACTCGAGCCGCTCGTGGCGCCGCTGCTCTCCGGGCACTCCGACCTGGCGATCGGCACACGGTTGGCGGACTCGTCGCGGGTGGTTCGCGGCAGCAAGCGCGAGTTCATCTCCCGCTCGTACAACCTGCTGCTCCGCACGACGATGGGGGTGTCGTTCTCGGACGCGCAGTGCGGGTTCAAGGCGGTCACGAAACGGGCGGCCGACCAGCTGCTGCCGCTGTGCGAGGACGACGCGTGGTTCTTCGACACCGAGATGCTCGTCCTCGCCGAGCACGCGGGACTGCGCATCCACGAGGTCCCGGTGGACTGGGTCGACGACGTGAACTCGTCGGTGCAGATCGCCTCGACGGCCACCGAGGACCTGAAGGGCATGTGGCGCGTCTCGCGGGGCATCGCCAGCGGGCGGGTGCCGGTGGGTGCCGTGTACGAGACCATCGGCCGCCGTCCGTTCACGCCACCGCACGTCGGGTTCCTCGGGCAGGTGCTGCGCTTCGGCGCCATCGGGGTGCTGTCGACCGTCGCGTTCGCGGTGCTGTACGCGCTGTTCCGTCCGGCGATCGGGGCGCAGACCGCGGACTTCCTGGCCCTGCTGCTGACGGCGATCGGCAACACCGCGCTCAACCGGCGGTTCACGTTCGGTGTGCGGGGGCGTGCCGGAGCCGGGCGACATCACGTGCAGGGACTGGTGGTGTTCGGCATCGCGTGGGCGATCACCTCGGGGTCGCTGGTCGTGCTCCACAGCAGCGTGCCGGGAGCATCGCACGGTGCCGAGATCCTGGTGCTGACGGCCGCCAACCTGGTCGCGACCTGCGTTCGGTTCGTGCTGTTCAAGGCGTGGGTGTTCCGCAGCGGCCGCCGTCGCCCGGAGCTCATCCGCCCCGGCACGACCCCCGCCGCCGACGCCAGCACGGCGGTGACGGAGCCGATCACCGTCGACGAACGGACCGGCGAGCGCGCGGCCTGACACCGTGCGGGGCTGGCCACTCGGTGCGGGGTCGTTCGGCCCGCGCGGCCCGTCGCACCGTGCGGTGTGGCCCATCCCGTGCGAGGTTGCACGCTCCGTGCAGCGCAACAACAGCGCACCGAGCGGGCAACCTCGCACCAGCCGAACAGACGCGCACGGTGCGACACCATCACACGCCCGGACCCGCGGTGTTGCGTGGGCGGTATACCGCGCCGTAGCATCGCCGTACCGCACCACAACCCCACAGGGCCCGACTGCCAACACCGGTCTGCCCGCGGCGAGCGCTCCATCGATGCAGCCTGGCCGTCCGCTGCCGGCAACGCCCCACTGGACCCGCACACGTGAACCCCACATCTTTCGGTCTCTACGACCCTGCCCGCGAATCGAGCGACTGCGGCGTCGGTTTCATCACCCGACTCGACGGCACGCCCCACCACGACGTCATCCGCAAGGGTGACGAAGCGCTCTGCGCCATCCCCCACCGCGGCGGCAAGTCCGCCGAGGGTGTCGGTGACGGCGCCGGTGTGAGCATCGACCTGTCGGTGGAGTTCTTCAGCGCCATCACCGGCCAGGAGCTCCGCGCCGGTCACTTCGGTGTCGCGAACTGCTTCGTGCCGAGCGGCGCAGGTGCGGCGGCGGACGCCGAGCGCGCCCGTGCGCGGCAGACCGTCACGGACGCCATCGAGCAGCAGGGCTTCGAGCTGCTCGTCGTCCGCGACGTCCCGGTGGACCACTCCGTCGCCCGGCCCGAGGCCGAGCAGTACCAGCTGCCGATCGTGCAGTGGGTCTTCCGCGCGCCCGAGCAGTGGGACCGCACCGAGGTCGACGCGGCGGCGAACCGCGCCCTGCTCGCGATCGAGTCGGTGTCCTACGGCGAGGCCGCCGAGCAGCGCGCCGAGCACGCGGCCCTGTACCCGCTGTCGCTCAGCGCCCGGACCCAGATCCTGAAGGGCCGCCTGAACTCGGGCGAGGTCATCGGGTACTTCACGGACCTGCGTGACCCGCGTCACTCGGTGCGGACGCTGTACTTCCACACCCGGTTCTCGACGAACACCGAGCCGCACCCGACGATGGCGCAGCCGTTCCGGCTGATGGCGCACAACGGCGAGCTGAACACCGACCGGAAGAACCGTCTGTCGGACGAGGCACTCGCCCGTGCCCGCACCCGCAGCATCGTCCGCCCGCCCGGGCAGTCGGACTCGAGCCGCCTCGACCAGACGCTGCAGAGCCGCGTGTTCGACGACGGACTCGAGATCGTCGAGGCCGTGGTCTCGCTCATGCCGCCGGCGTGGGAGAACGACCGCACGCTGACCGCCGACGTGCGGGACATGCTCGAGTACTTCTCGCTGTACGAGGAGAAGAACGACGGTCCCGCCGCCGTGATCTTCAGCGACGGCGACGTGGTCGGCGCGCGCCTGGACCGCCTGGGGCTGCGTCCGCTGCGCACCGTCGAGACCACCGAGTACCTGATGGTGTCGTCCGAGGCCGGTCAGGTCACGTTCGACGCCGACGAGGTCGTGCACCGCGGCCGCATCGAGGCCGGCGGCATGCTCGTCGTCGACCACCGCACCGGCACCCGGATGCGCACGGACGAGGTGCTGCGCATGCTCGCGGCCCGCAGCGACTACGGCACGCTGCTCGACGCTGCGCGTGTGGACCTCGACGACCTGCCCGCTCCGGACTACGAGCGCACGACGACCACCCTGGGCTACGAGGGCGACCTGTCGCTCGCCGGCCGGTACGTGGCGTACTCGCTGAACCAGGAGAGCTTCCGGTTCATGCTCGACCCGATGCTGCAGAACGGCTCGGAGCGGATCTCGGCGATGGGCTACGGCAACGCCATCAACGCCCTGAGCGACACCGAGGGCGGCATGGCGAAGTACTTCTCGCAGCGCTTCGCCCAGGTGACGAACCCGCCGCTCGACTCGATCCGTGAAGCCGACGGCATGAGCATGCGCGTGGCGCTCGGCGCGAAGCCGGACGGCACGGGTTCGACGAGCCGACAGCTCGTCGTGCAGTCTCCGATCCTCGGCCACCTGGACATGGTGCGCCTGCGCGACCAGGACATCGTGCCGCTCGAGCGCTTCGACATGCTCTACGTGCCGGTGCTCGGCGACGAGCAGGCGAACGCCGACGCCGTGCGCGACGCCGTGGACGCCCTGTGCGACGCCGTGGAGCAGTTCGCGGGGACGTCCGGCGGCATCGCCGTGCTGACCGACCGCGAGGTCTCGTCGACCCGTGCGCCCCTGCCCGTGATCCTGGCCGTGGCCGCCGTGAACCAGCGGCTCATCGAGACCGGGCTGCGCCTGCGGGTGTCCGTCGTCGCCGAGAGCGGTCAGCTGCCATCGTCACACCACGTGGCGACGGCCCTCGGCTTCGGCGCCTCGGCTGTGTACAGCTTGAGCGCGCGCCTGCGTGCCGAGGAGAAGTACCCCGCCGCGCCGGCACCCGCCGGTGAGCTCACCGCGACGGACCTCGCGCTGAAGCAGTTCCGCAAGGCCGCCGAGAAGGCGCTCGCGAAGACCATGGGTCGCGTCGGCCTGTGCACCGCCGAGAGCTACATCGGTGGCGCGTTCTTCGAGCCGAACTACCTGGACACCGGCGACGACGTCCTGGCGCGGGTGTTCCCGCACATGCAGGCCCCCGTGGGCGGCGTCGGCTTCGCCCGCATCGCCCAGGCGGCGACGGACTGGCACGAGCGTGCCCGCTCGGTCGCGGCCGAGGGCCAGGTCCCCCTGCTCGGCCTGTTCAAGGAGCGTTCGGACGGTGCCGGCCACTCGTTCGGCGTCGCGAGCGTCCGCGGGTTCGGCGGGATGACCGAGGAGCGTCCGTCCTTCGAGCGCTCCGGCGACTCGGACGCGCTGCGCCTGCTGACGCTCGGCCAGCTCGACGACTCGTTCGGCATCACCGACGCCGCGTACCGCAACACCGGGTACGACCGCCTCAGTGACACCGAGATCGACCAGCACCGGATCACGCCGGGCTACGTCACGTTCCTGCAGACCACGCACGACGAGCGGTCGCGCCGTCCCGCTGCGCTCCGCGACGTGCTCGCGCTGCCCGCGGACGTCACCGGCATCGACACGGCCGAGGACTTCGCCCGCGAGCTGGGCCGGTTCTCGACGACCGGCAACGCCAGCGTCACCGTGCGCGGGCTGTCCGGCTCGCGTCCGGCGTTCTCCGACGAGCTCCCGGGAGGCACGGAGCAGTTCCGCCTGCAGCTCGCGTCGACGGGCACCACGGGCGCACTGCGCCACGCGGCCCTGGCAGACGGCCTCGCGCTGCTGTACCCGGGCCAGGTCGACGTCGACTCCGTCGACGCCACCCAGGTGACGCTCCGCGCCACCGGCGCGGCCGTCGGGCTGCTTGCCCTGCTCGAGAGCGCGCCCGACAGCGTCGAGCTCGACGAGGTCCAGCCAGCGCACGAGATCACCCGGACCCTGGCGTCCGGCGCGATGAGCCACGGCGCCCTCGTCGCCACCGCGCACGAGGCGGTGGCGCACGGCACGAACATGGTCGGCGGCATGTCGAACAGCGGTGAGGGCGGCGAGCACCACTCCCGCTACGGCACCATCCGCGGCTCGCGGATCAAGCAGTTCGCCTCGGGTCGCTTCGGCATCTGGGCGGGCTACCTCGCCGACCCCATGCTCGAGGAACTCGAGATCAAGATCGGTCAGGGCGCGAAGCCCGGCGAGGGCGGTCAGCTGCCCGCGCCGAAGGTCACGGTGGACATCGCCGCGGCCCGTGGTGGCACCCCCGGCGTCGAGCTCATCTCGCCGCCGCCGCACCACGACACGTACTCGATCGAGGACCTGGCGCAGCTCATCCACGACTGCAAGGCCGCCCGTGTCCGGGTGATCGTGAAGCTCGTGTCCTCCGAGGGCATCGGCACCATCGCGGTCGGCGTCGCCAAGGCCGGCGCGGACGTCATCAACGTCGCGGGCAACACCGGTGGCACCGGCGCCGCGGCCGTCACGAGCCTGAAGTACGCGGGACGTTCGGCGGAGATCGGCGTCGCCGAGGTCCACCAGGCCCTCGTCGCGAACGGCCTGCGCTCCAAGGTCACGCTCCGGTGCTCGGGTGCGCACCAGACCGGGTCCGACGTCGTGACGAGCGCCCTGCTCGGCGGCGACAGCTTCGAGTTCGGCACGACCGCGCTCATGATGCTCGGCTGCGTCATGGCGAAGAACTGCAACGTGAAGTGCCCGGCCGGCCTCACCACGAACGCCGAGGCGTTCGAGGGCGACCCGCGTGCACTCGCGCAGTACCTGCTCAACATCGCCCACGACGTCCGGCAGATCCTCGCCCGCCTCGGTCTGCGCTCGCTGCGCGAGGCACGGGGTCGCACCGACCTGCTGCAGCTCCTCGACCACCCGGCGAGCGTCGGGCGTCTGGACGCCCGCGCCCTGCTCGCGCAGGTGCCGGAGAAGGTCGTGACGGACCCGGAGTACCTGGAGAAGGACTTCCACACCGACGACGCGCTGCTCGAGCGCATCCGCACGGCGCTGGTCGACCACGCCCAGGAGCACGTGCTCGTGCACGGGGTCCTGCTCGGCAACAGCGACAAGTCCGTCGGCGGTCAGCTCGGCATCGACGTCGAGCGCCTGCTCAACCACGAGCTCCGCGCCGAGGACGTCCAGGGGCTGCCCGCCGTGGCGACCGACGACCGCGGGCGCCGCCGGCTGGTCGACGGTGCGGTCACGATCCGCACCCAGGGCTCGGCCGGTCAGTCGTACGGCGTGTTCAACAACGACGGCATCGTGCTCGAGCACACCGGCACCGCGAACGACGGTGTCGGCAAGAGCCAGAGCGGCGGTCGGATCATCGTCCGCGCACCGGGCGGCGGCAGTGCCGACCAGGGCGGGAACGTGCTGATCGGCAACTTCGCGCTCTTCGGGGCCACCGGCGGCCGCACGTTCGTCGAGGGCGAGGCCGGAGACCGCTTCGCCGTCCGCAACTCCGGCGCCACGGCCGTGGTCGAGGGCGTCGGCGACTTCGGGTGCGAGTACATGACGGGCGGCGCCGTGTTCAACCTCGGCGCGTTCGGCAAGGGCCTCGGCAACGGCATGTCCGGCGGGTTCCTGTACCAGTACGACCCGTCCGGTCAGGTCGCCCAGCGCGCCAGCACCGACTCGCTCCTCGTGTTCCCGGTCACCGAGACCGAGCGCGGGGCGTTCCACGAGGCCGGCGCGCGCCTGCTGCTCGAGTGGCACCTCGAGGCGACCGGGTCGGCGCTGGCCGAGCGGCTGCTCGCCGACTGGGAGACCACCCGGCAGCACGTCTTCGTCGGCATGCCACGCGCGCTGCTGCTGTCGCAGGACGCCGGCGAGATCCTCGCGGCGGCCACCCGCTCCGAGCTGCTCGACGAGCTCGCGACCTCGATCGCCACGGACAAGCTCCGTGCGTTCAAGGTCGACTACCGCGACCAGCGCACCGTCCTCGACGGCCGTGCCCCGGCGCTCGGCGACCAGGGCGACGACATGTTCTCGCTGCTGTCGTCGTACACGGTGCTCGGCGTCGCCCAGGACGTCGCCCTCGAGCGCGTCCCCGGTGCGGGTCCCAACGACCCCCGCGTCACCGAAGCGGTGAAGAACCTCGTCCTGACCGAGGACTTCTCGGTGAAGCAGCGCGTCGTGAAGTACCTGCGCGGCACGCTCGACCGGTTCGCGGACGACCAGCTCGCGACGCTCATCGCGATCAAGCGGCTCGACGACTACAAGCGTGCGCTCACGCAGCGGAACAACCGCAGCATGGACGCACCGGGCACCACGGGGTGGATCATGCACCAGAACGCCAAGAACGACGGCCGCGTCCGCGAGGCCCGCTTCGACGAGCTGCTCGCCACCGCGGCGCTCGAGGACATCGCCCGCCGTGCACCCCAGGCGCCGACCGAGGCGGTGTCCGCGTGAGCCTGCTCCCCCCGACCGGATCGCTGATCCCCGTCGACGCACCGTTCTCGGCTGCCCAGGAGTCCTGGCTGGCCGGGTTCATCGCGGGCATCGCCGCCGCCGGCAAGAAGGCGTCCGGCACCGCCCCCACGACGACGATCGACGTGCTGTTCGGCACGCAGACCGGCAACGCGGAGTTCCTGGCCGACGAGCTCGTCGCCGGGGCGAAGGCCCGCGGGCTCGGTGGCCGTGCCGCTGCACTCGACGCCGTCACCCCGGAGCAGCTCGCCGGGATGACCCACGTGCTCGTCGTCACCTCGACGTACGGCGAGGGCGAGATGCCCGACAACGCCGGTCTGTTCTGGGAGGCGGTCCAGGCGTCCACCGTGCCGCGGCTCGAGGGGCTGCAGTACGCCGTCCTCGGCCTCGGGGACACCAGCTACGACGAGTTCTGCCAGGCCGGCAAGCTCCTCGACACCCGCTTCGAGCAGCTCGGCGCGACCCGGGTGCACGACCGCGTGGACTGCGACGTCGACTTCGAGGACGCCGCCGCACTCTGGAGCGCCGCCGTGCTCGACCGGCTCGCTGCCGAGGCCGGCGCGACGGGCGCACCCGGCGCGACCACGGGCAGTGGTGCCGACGGCGGTGCCACCGCGACCGGCGGGGCGGGCGCGGGTCGTGCCTCCCGGCCGGGGTCGCAGTGGAACAAGCGCAACCCCTACCCGTCGCGGCTGGCCGAGAACCGGCTGCTCTCCTCGCCGCGCAGCGCGAAGGAGATCCGGCACTACGAGTTCGACCTCGGCGACTCCGGCATCGAGTACGCCGCCGGCGACGCCCTGGCGGTCGTGCCGGTCAACGACGAGGTCTTCGTCGCGGAGCTGCTCGAGCAGGTCGGCGCGAACGGCGGCGAGTCGTTCGACGGCCGACCGATCACCGAGGTCCTGCGGAGCGACCGCGAGGTCCGCACGCCGTCGAAGGACCTCATCGCGGACCTCGTGCAGCGCGCCCCGGCGAGCGAACTCGCCGCGGTCGTCTCGCACGGCGACAAGCACGAACTGGACCGCTGGCTGTGGGGCCGTGACGTCCTCGACCTGCTGCGCGACGCCGGACCGGCCGCTCCCGGACTCGACGAGCTGCTGCCGAACCTGCGCCCGTTGCAGGCACGCCAGTACTCGATCTCGTCGAGCCCACTGGCGCACCCGGACCGCATCCACCTGACCATCGCGTCCGTCCGGTACGGCGACCCGCACCGGATGTACGCCGGTGTCGCGTCGACGTTCCTGGCGGACCGGGTCGACCCCGACGGTACGGTCGACGTCTACCTGCAGCCGAACGCGTCGTTCGGCGTGCCGGCCGACGCGTCCGCACCGATGATCATGATCGGTCCGGGCACCGGCATCGCCCCGTTCCGCGGGTTCCTGCACGAGCGGGCCGCGGCCGGTGCGACGGGGCGCAACTGGCTGTTCTTCGGCGACCAGCACCGCGACACCGACTTCGTCTACCAGGACGAGCTCACCGAGCTGCAGGAGCAGGGCGTGCTGAACCGCCTCGACCTGGCGTTCTCACGCGACCAGGCCGAGAAGGTCTACGTGCAGACCCGGATGCGCGAGCAGTCCGCCGAGCTGTTCGCCTGGCTCGAGGACGGCGGCCACGTGTACGTGTGCGGCGACGCCTCGCGCATGGCGAAGGACGTCGAGGCCGCGCTGCTCGACGTCATCCGCACCGGCCGCGGCCGCGACGAGGACGACGCGCTGTCGTACCTGGCCGACCTGCGACGCACGAAGCGGTACGTCCGCGACGTCTACTGAGCCAGCAGCCCACGCCCGATGCGAGCAGCAGAACGCCCGGGCAGCAGAACGCCCCGGTAGCGGAACCCGAATCCGACTGCCGGGGCGTCCTGTGGAAGGGTGCCGGTCAGTGAGGCCTGACCGACGAGCCCAGTGGCGTGACGCAAGGACCCGGGTGCGATGACCCGGCTTCCTGGACGACGAGTCTCCTGATCCGGGACTCCCGTCGTGCTCGCCACTCGATCGCCGATGGTTGGTCGGCGCCGGGCGCGCACTGCGTCACGGTCATTCGGGTCCCCCTCCTGCCGCGGTTCGTTGCCGTCACCGGCTCCCTGGATGCCGGCCCGAAGGGACGACTCTGATCCGCGGTACAGAAACGCTACGACGATCGGCGGATCTTCGGAACCCGTTGACGGGAATCACTCAGCCGTGCTACCGCTCGGTGTCCCCGAAGCGTCGTCGGCGTCCCCCGGTGCGACCGCTCGCGACCACGCCGAGTCGGCCGCCGTGCTCGTGTCCGGCGGTTCCGGCGTCAGGACGAGCCCGGAGCCGGACGTGGCTGAGGCGTAGAGGTCCTCGAGCCAACTGCGGTTGATCGACGGCACCCGGCTGCCGGAGAACTTGAAGTGCAGGCCGACGTTCGGGTTCAGCCAGATCGTGCTGCGGCCGTTGCCGTGGACGACGTCGTCCTTCCACGAGAACGCGAACCGGTGATCACGCCGGAGCATGTTCACGATCACGATCTGCAGGTGTGTCATGGCACGGTCGTCGATGCGGAGGTCGAGCGGCTGGCCGTCGTAGATGAGCTGACCCATGGCCCCTTCTACTCCATGGTTCCGGTGTGGTCGAGCGATCTCGCCCAGTTCGTGATGGTGGTGTCGAACCAGACGGCGTCGACGTTCCGCTCCCAGGCGTGCTCGGCGGGCTCACTCACCGCCAACGTCACGGTGTCGGGGTGCGCGTCGGCGAACTCCCGACTGACGGCGAAGGGCACGGTGGTGTCCCCCGACGAGTGGATGAGCAGGGTCGGCGGCAGGCTCCGCGGCGCGTGCAACCAGGAGAGCGCGCGGACGTCCACGGGTGAACGGAGACCGACGAGTCGGCACACGAGCGGCAGTGCCATCGCCCGGAGCGCGGCACCGACGACGAACCCGGGGAGCCCGGCACGACCGGCTTGGGAGCGCACCGTGGTCGCCCAGTCGAGCGCCGGTGACACGAGGACCAGTCCGACGAATCGGTCGCGGTGCGCCGACCGTGCCAGCAGTTCGTGGGTGATCGTCGCGCCCATCGACCACCCCACGATGACGAGCCGTTCGGCCCCGTTCGCGACGGCGTGGTCGAGTGCGGCCTCGACGTCGGGCCACTCGCGGGCACCGAGGTGCGAGGCGCGGCCCTGCCAGGGTGCTTCGCCGTCACCGCGGAACGACGGGACGATCGAGGTCCAGCCGGCCTCGAGCGCCGCCGGCACGGTGCGGAGCGCCGTCACGCGGGTGGTGCGGATGCCGTGCACGTGGACGGCCCAGGTCGCGGCGGGCGCGTCGGTGGCGGGCGCGTCGGCGGTGGCCCGCGCGAGCTCGGCCTCGGGGCCACCGGGCCGGATGACCCAGGCCGGCGCAGGGCCCACGGGCGTCGCCAGGTCGACCTCCGCCCAGTCGACGTCCATCGCGGCGGGGTCCGGGTGCACGTGCCCGCTCCACCGCACCCGCGTCGACACGTCGCCCGTCGTCCGGACCACCGCACGCCGCACGGTGCCGGCGGCCTCGTCGACGTCGAGCACCGGTCCGACCGTGGTGTGCCCGGTGCCGTCGTGCCACAGGCCGTACTCCCCCGGGCGCACGGTGTCGTCGGTGATCGGGAGCCGGATCGAGTCGTCGGTCGTCTCGAGCACGGGGGTCCAGCGGTCGCCGCCGGGCAGCACGATCTTGCCGACGACCTTCCGCACCACGAGCAGGAACGCCGCCGCCAGCACGACGAGCACACCGAGCACCCACCAGACGATCGTCATCGCATCAGCCTCCGAGACTGCGGGTCAGGGTGAGTTCCGCCGAGCGCACCTGGGCGAGTTCGGCGTCGTCGAGGGTGCGGCCCTGCACCTCGGCGTCGCGGATCGCGATGACGAGGTCGTAGGTCCGTGCCTGCACGTCGCCGTCCCGTTCGACGGCGCGCAGCTCGTGGCGCCGGGCGATGCGGCGGAGTCGTCGGTGGTGCCGACGGCACGTCACGTCCCGCCACCACCGGCGGAACGTGAGGGACGCCATCGCGACGACGATGAGGACGATGCCCAGGTAGAACGGCGGGTCGAAGCCCAGACGGAGTCCGTCGCGCAGCGGGGCGGGGAACCACCCGAAGTGGTCGGCGGTGAGGGAGAGCAGCTCGTCGATGCTCGCGATGACCACGAGCCAGAGCCCCACCCGGAAGACCACGAGCGCGACCGGGTTCCGCAGCACGCCGTACCGGAGCGTCGCGGCGGCGATCACGCCGACACCGACCATGTAGACCGACCCGTACAGCCACATCGCCGGCTGGTGGATCTCCCGCACGATGAAGTGGAAGTCGGTGCCGCCCCGGTCGCGCACGGCGAAGAACGGGACGGCGAAGGCCAGCACCACCACGAGGAGCGCGAGCGGGCTCGCCAGCCCCGGCCGCTTCGGCAGGTCGGACGTGCTCGCCCGGAGCATCAGCCAGAAGGCCGCCGTGGCGCACACGTTCTGCACCAGGTTGATGAGGTTCGTGCCCCCGAGGGCGCCGTCGAGCACGGTCTGCGGCACGACGCTGCCGAGCGTCAGCAGCCCGAGCGCACCGACGCCGGTCGCACCCCAGGCGGCGCGGCCACGCGGGTTCCGGAGCACGTAGGGCGTGCGGGCGAGGAAGATCAGCGCCGCGCACCAGAAGGCGGCGGCGTGCAGGACGGCCATCAGCCGTAGGCCCGCTCGTCCGCGCTCGCGCTGCCGGCGAGCAGCACGGTCGCCAGCTCGTACGCGAACCGCTCGGCGAAGTGCTCGTCGTCGTCCGAGATGCTCACCAGTCCGGTGTCGCCGTCGAGGGCGCGGCGGCACACGTGCCCGCCCGAGGCGAACTCGGCGATCGAGGTGGTGGTCGGGGCTCCGGCGTCGCCGTGCACGAGGTGTCCGAGCTCGTGCAGGACGCAGTGCATCCGGTACAGCTCGGGGGCGCCGGCCGGCACCAGGACGAGGTTCTCGTGCTCGAACTGCGACACCAGCGCGGTGAGCGGTCCCCAGCTCGGACCGTCGACGTCGACCACGCGGGTCGGCTTGCCGACGAACCGACCGACCCCGGCGACCACGTCGGGGAGCCTCGGCGACGGAGGAAGGGTCGCGACGAGGGCACTGACGGTGTCCGACGCGCTCGAGCCCACTGGCATCGCCCCTTTCGATCTCCGCGGACAGACTACCTGCACGTCCCCCTTGCGCACGAGGGTGGACAGTCGTAACGTACAACCAAATGGTTGTACGAATTGCACTGTCCGACGCCGAGGTCGACCGGGTGTTCCACGCACTGGCCGACGCGACCCGTCGTGACATCGTCCGACGCACGCTCGTCGGGTCCTCGTCCGTCAGTGACCTGGCGGACGCGTACTCGATGTCGTTCGCCGCCGTCCAGAAGCACGTCGCCGTCCTCGAAGGAGCCGGACTCGTGAGCAAGGAAGCACGCGGCCGGACCCGCATCGTGCGCGCCGAACCGGGTCAGCTCGCCCGGGTCCGCGACCTGCTCGACGCCTACGGCGACCTCTGGCGGGGCCGGCTCGACCGCCTCGACACCCTGCTCGACACCGACAAGGAGCAATGATGTCCACCACGTCCGTCCACACCGATCCCGAGGCCCTCGCGCTGACGCTCGTCGCCGAGTTCCCCGTCCCGGTCGAGCGCCTCTGGGGCGCCTTCGCCGATCCCCGTCAGCTCGAACGCTTCTGGGGTCCACCCGGCTTCCCCGCCACCTTCACGTCGTTCGACCTGCGGCCCGGCGGCCGCGCCGACTACCGGATGACGTCACCACAGGGCGAGCGGTTCCACGCGGTCTGGCAGGTCACCGCGGTCGACGAGCCACACCGCATCGTCTTCCGCGACCTCTTCACCGACGCCGACGGCGAGGTCGACGACGGGTTGCCGGCCAGCGAGACCGTCCTGTCGTTCGAGACCGTCGGAACCGGGTCGCGGGTGACCGTCCGGTCGTCGTTCGGGTCCACCGCCGACCTCGAGACCATGGTGGACATGGGCATGGTCGAGGGCTACGAGCAGGCCTTCGGACAGCTCGACGCCGTCCTCGCCGACCTGCGCGAGGACGCCCTGGGCAACGGCACCGTCACCGAGCTCGTCGACGACACCCACGTCCGCATCACGCGGGCCTTCGCAGCACCACGCCACCTGCTGTGGCGGGCGCACACCGAGCCCGAGCTCGTCCGGCAGTGGTTGCTCGGACCGGACGGGTGGGAGATGACGGTGTACGAGAACGACCTGACGCCGGGTGGCACGTTCCGGCAGGCGTGGGCGCCGACGGGTGACACCGAGGGCGAGCCGTTCGGGTTCGAGGGCGAGAACCTCGTCGTGGAACCGGAACGGCGGATGGTGTCCACCGAGCGGATGACCGGTGCGCCGTTCCCGCCGAACACGAACGACCTGCAGTTCGACGAGGCCGACGGCGTCACCCTGCTGACGCTGCGCATCACCTACCCCGACCGGACGCAGCGCGACGTGATCCTGGCCACCGGCATGACCGACGGCATGGAGACCAGCTACCAGCGTCTGGAACGCGAGGTCCTGTCCGCCACGTGACCAGCGGACGGACGGGAGGCCCGTGGCGGGGCCGCCACGGGCCTCCCGTCCGTCACGCGGTGCGTCTCAGGACGCCTCGTAGTGGCGCGCGCCGCCGCGCACTCCGGCGAACCGGTACGGCCCAGCCGTGACGCGCGGACGCTCGACGTCCTCGCTCGTCGCGGCGCCGGTCGCGTGCAGCTCGCGGTACGCGTCCACCGTCAGCGGAACGCGGGCCGAGAGCAGCTGCCGGACCCGGCCGACGCGACGGTGCTCACGGTAGGACGGCTGCACGATGCCGGTGAGGAGCTCGCCGACGCTGCCCGAACCGTAGCTGAACAGGGCGATGCGCTCACCCGCCAGGTCCTCGTCGAGGTCGAGGAGCGCGGCGAGCCCGATCCAGAGTGACGCCGTGTACGTGTTGCCGGTCTGCTTGTTGTACGTGAAGCCGACGAACAGCTCCGACTCGTCGAACGGCACGCCCACGTGCTGCGTCAGCTTCCGGTGGGCCTTGAGCGCCATCTTCGTGAACGGCTGGTGGTGGACGAAGCGCACGATGTCCTCGTACGCCGGTCCGCCCTGGTCCGCCAGGTCGTCCCAGGCGCCGACGAACGCGTCGACGTAGGCGCTGACGGACAGGCGGCCGTCGACCAGTGCGGTGGAGCGGTCGTTCGGGCGCCAGAAGTCGTCGACGTCCGCGGTGAAGACGCCGGCGGCCGGCTCGATCTCGATGAGGTCGGGGTCGGCGGACACCAGGATCGCTGCCGCACCGGCGCCCTGGGTGGGCTCGGCGGCGGTGTCGACGTCGTAGCGGGCGACGTCGGCGGCGATGACGAGCACGCGCTCGTGCGGTGCCCGGGCGATGATGCCGAGGGCGAGCTGCACGGCGGCCATCCCGCCGTAGCAGGCCTGCTTCAGCTCGACGACGCGGACGTTCTTCGGCAGGCCGAGCACCCCGTGCACGAAGACGCCGGCGGCCTTGGACTGGTCGACGCCGGACTCGGTGGCGAACAGCACGGTGCGGATGCCCTCGACACCGTGGCGGTCGATGACCTCCTTGGCCGCGGCGGCCCCCATCGTGACGATGTCCTCGTCCGGGGCGGGCACGCTGAAGGCGTCCTGGCCGATGCCGACGTGGTACTTCGCCGGGTCGACGCCGAGGCGCTCGGCCAGGTCGTCGAGCTCGAGCACGTGGTGCCCGGTCGCGATGGCGATGTCGTGGATGCCGATGCGCGTCATGCTGCGCCCCCGGCCGGCTTCGTGCCCCGTCGCTCCATGGCGACGTGGGCGGCCATCAGCTCACCCGGGTTCGTCTGGGCGGCGAGGAGCGAGAGTTCCCCGCACAGCACCGTGGCGGCACACAGGGCGGCGAGCCGACGGGCGTTCGCACCGGGCTCGCGGTCCTCGCGGCAGCCGAGGCGCACGAGGGCGTCCTCGACGACGGGCAGGTCCCCGCCCTTGCCGTTGCCGACGGTGCCGACGATCAGGTGCGGCAGCGAGGTGGCGAAGTACAGGTCGCCGTCGCGGTTCTCGGCACTCGTGATGCCCTGCGAGCCCTCGACGATGTTCGCGGCGTCCTGCCCGGTGGCCAGGTAGAAGCCGAGCAGCATGTTCGCGTAGTGCGCGTTCGCGGAGCGGAGCGCCCCGGCGATGGTCGAGCCGATGAGGTTCTTCGCGATGTTCAGTTCGACGATGCGCTCGGTGCTCGACCGCAGGCGCTTCTCGACGATCTCGCCGGGGATCACGATCTCGGCGATGGTGTTGCGGCCACGACCACGGATGCCGTTCACCGCGCTGGCCTTCTTGTCGGTGCAGAAGTTGCCCGACACGGACACGTAGCGCAGGCCCGGCTGCCACGCCAGGATCGCGGGCAGGAGCTTGTCCGCCGCCTGCGTGACCATGTTGTGGCCGGAGGCGTCACCGGTCGTGAACGCGAACCGCAGGAACAGCAGGTCACCGACGATCTCGGGGTGCACCTCGATGAGCTTCGCGAACCGGCTCTGCCCGGCGACCAGCGCCTCGAGCTCGTCCTGTCGCGCGAGGATCTGCCCCGCAGCGACGTGCGCCGCAGCGGCACTGGCTGCTCGGACGACGACCGAGCGGGTCATCCGCTCGTCGACGACGGTCGCGACGATGCCGTCGTCGACCATGCGCGAGATGCGGGCGCCGCGGCCGACGGACGGCCAGAGCGGCGACTCGTACGTGGCGAGCGGGACCTCGTGCTCGCCCTGGACCGCGTTGCCGCTGATGCGGATCGGTCCGACCCACTTGGTCGGGATCGGCGTGAGCAGGTCACTCATCGAGGGCTCCTTCTGGTGCTCGCACCGCGACGCTGAGGTGTCTGATGTCGTGCGCCTCCCAGGCGCGGTGGATGCCGGCGGGGTCGATGTCCGCGGGGACGAGTGCGATGCCGCAGTCGCCGCCGCCGGCGCCGGACGGCTTCGCCGCTCCGCCGGCCGCCTCGACGACGTCGCACAGGGTCGCGAGGCGTTCGGTCTCGATCTTCGACCCGACCGAGTCGCCGAGGCGCTGCATCAGCACCCGGGCACGTCGGAGCGCGTCGAGCGTCTGCTCCGCGTCGCCGGTCTGGAGGCCCGTGGTCAGGTCGTCGACACAGCTGCGGCTCTCGTCGAGGAACGCCTGGTACCCGCCGTTGCGGTGCCGACGCACCACACCGACGAGCTTCGTGGTCGAGGCCGGCGAGCCGGTCCAGCCGACCAGGAGCTGCAGGTTCTCGGGGGCCGGCAGCCGCTGGACGTCGAAGCCCGCCCACGCGGCGGCGTCGGTGAGGATGTCGGACACGCGGCGCTCGTCGACGAACGACGCGAGGTGGTCGCGGTCCGGGGCGCTGTAGCGCAGCCATCCACCGAAGGTGCTCGCGGCGAGGTCCCCGCCGGAGGCCCGCGGGTTCACCCGGATGGTGGCGAGCAGGGCGACCTGGAAGCGCTGCCGCTGCGTCAGGCCGATGCCGTAGAAACGGTCGAGGGCACCGACGGTCGCGACGGTCACCGCCGCCGAGGACCCGAGCCCGAACTTCCGGCCGCTGGCGTCGTCGAGCTGGCTCTCGATCCGCAGGTCGTGGAAGCGCGGGGCGATCCCCCGCTCGGCGCGGAGCTTCTCGACGAGGTCGATCGTCGCCATCACGTAGTCGTAGGGGTGGTGCTCGCGGTCCAGGGCGAGACCGTCCTCGTCGCGCGTCCACGTCAGTGGCAGGTGGCCGTACTCCTCCGAGTGCACGCTGCCCGCACCGTGTGCCTCGGACACGCGTGCCGTGATGGCGCGGTCGAGGGCGATGAGGACGGACGGCTGGCCGGGCTCGACGACGGCGTACTCGCCGGCGACGAACAGCTTGCCGTGGGCGCGGAACTCGATCACTGCACGGACTCCTTCTGGTCGGGGCTGTCGCTCGCTGCGGCGACCCCGATCTCTTCGGAGCGGAGCACCCGAGCGGCAGGTCCGGTGCCGGACTCGATGACGTCGCCGAAGGACGCCAGCGCGGTGGCCACGGCGGAGCGGTCCTCGGGCCGGCAGAGCACGACCACGTTCGGGCCGGCGTCGGCGGTGGCGTAGGCCTCGAGCCCGGCGGCGCGGAGTTCGCCCACGGCGTCGAACACGGCGACGCTGCGCGCGTTGAGGTAGCGGATGGGCGGGAAGGCGCCCTCGATGGTGGCGTGCATGCGCAGCGCGTTGCTCTCGGTGATCTCGCCGATGCGCGTGAAGTCGCCGGCTGCGCAGGCGTCGAGCATGTCGCCGACGGTCTCGGTGGTCGACGTGACCCAGGCCGGGTAGAACGGCGACGTGGCGATGGTGCGGCGCATCGCCTCGCGCGAACCGATGGGCTTCGGTCCGGCGTCGATCGTCACGACCACCATGGCCATCGGCGGTGCCGGGATCGGCTCGGCGAAGGACCCCTGGTCGTCGCCGGCGTGCCACACGGCGACACCGCCGGGGATCGACCGCGTGGCCGACCCCGAGCCGCGTCGGGCCAGGCGGGACAGGTCGCGCGGGGACAGGTCGAGGCCGTACGCCGCCGAGGCCGCGGTGGCGAGCGCCGCGAACCCCGACGCGCTCGAGGCAAGTCCAGCACCGGTCGGCACGGTGTTCTCGGACACCACGGACGCGCGGGCGTCGCTGCCGGCGAGCTCCCGCACGAGGTCGAGGAACTGCTGCACGCGCACCAGGGCGCCGTCCTCGACGACGTGACCGTTCAGCGTGAACCGGTCACGCGCCTCCTGGCCGTCACCCGAGCCGCCGTCCACCGTGACGGTGGTCGTCGTGGGGAACACGTCGAGGCCCATGGAGACGCTGCCCGTGGCGGGCAGCGCGAGCTGCGCGTCCGCCTTGCCCCAGTACTTGACGAGGGCGATGTTGGGGTGCGCGACGGCGGTGGCGGTCATCAAGCGCGGGCTCCGATCGTGGTGGTCCAGGTGGCTGCGGCCCCTGCGCCGCGGAGTGCGGCCGCGATGCGGTCCGCGTGGTCGTCGTCCGCGGCGAGTGCGAGCACGCACCCGCCCCGCCCGCCGCCGGTCAGCTTCGCGCCGAGGGCGTCCGCAGCACGTGCGGCGTCGACGAGCCGGTCCAGGTCGGCACTCGACACGTCGAGTGCGCTGAGCAGGTCGTGCGCGGCGTCCATCGTGGCACCGAGCCCCTGTGCGTCGCCAGCCTCGAGTGTCCCCCGCGCCTGCCGTGCGAGCGCGCCGATCCGGTCGATGACCGCGTCGACGGCGACCGGGTCCTGGTCGTGCCGTTCCCGCACGGCCGCGACCGCCTGCCGGGTGTGGCCGGGGACACCGGTGTCGGCGACGACGAAGGTGAAGCGGGCCCCGAGGGCGACGGGCTCGATGCGGCCGCCCTCGAACCAGACCGGCACCGCGGCGACGACACCGCGGGCGTCGAGTCCTGACGGACGGCCGTGGGCGACCCGCTCGCACTCCTGGATGAGGTCGTGGTGGGTCTCGGCGTCGAGGGACTCGCCGAGGGCGTCCGCGACGGCTGCCGTCACGGCGGCGGCGACCGCTGCGCTCGAGCCCATGCCCCGGGCGGTCGGGACCTCGCTGTCGACCCGGACGTGGAAGTACCGGTCGGTCACCCCGAAGTGCCGCAGCGTCGCGGTGACGGCGGTGACGGTCGGCATCACTGCTGCAGGTGCGAGGTCGAGCGGCCCCGTGTGCACCGTGGACTCGAGGGTGTGCCCGACGACGGTGCCGGTGGCCTCGTCGACGCCGGCGGTGACGGGGCTCACGGTCGCGACGACCCGGGCGTCGAGCACCGGCAGGACGAGTGCGGGTGCGCCGTAGACCACGGCGTGCTCACCGATCAGGATCGTCTTGCCGTGGGACGACGCGGTCCCGGAGCCGGGGGTCGTGGTGGAGTCGAGGTCGCTGCTGGTCATCGTGGGTCACGTCAGCCTAACCGTCCGGGCCGGAGCACGTGTTGGGTTGTGCACAACCGAGTTGCGTGCGATCCTGGTGGCATGCCCGTGACCGACGAGATGGTGTGCTTCTCCCTCTACGCAGCGAGCCGCGCGACGACGCAGGCGTACCGCTCGCTGCTCGAACCCTGGGGACTGACCTACCCGCAGTACCTGGTGCTCGTGACCCTGTGGATCGAGGGCGATCAGACCGTCTCGAGCCTCGGTGACCACCTGCAGCTCGACTCCGGCACCCTGTCGCCCCTGCTCCGCCGCATGGAGCAGTCCGAGCTCGTCCGCCGCGAACGCCGCAGCACCGACGAGCGCGTCGTGACGATCACGCTCGGCGACCGCGGCCGCACCATCCGTGCCGACCTCGCGCACATCCCGGCGACGATCGCCGCAGGCATGGGGCTCCCCGACGAGCAGGCCGCCACGGAGCTCATCGCGACCCTGCACCGGCTGACCGAGACGATGCACGCCGCGGCCACGAACGACACCGCCGCGACGCCCGACCGCGCCGCCGCGGACCACTGACCCCACGAAGGAAGGAACACCATGGAAGCCCTCTACACCGCCGAGGCCCTGGCCACCGGCGAAGGCCGCAACGGCCACGTCGCCACGAGCGACGGCACGGTCGAGTTCGACCTCGCCATCCCGAAGGAGATGGGTGGCTCCGGCAACGGCGCCAACCCCGAGCAGCTCTTCGCCGCCGGGTACGCCGCCTGCTTCCACTCCGCGCTGCAGGGCGTCGCCCGCAGCCAGAAGGTGAAGATCACCGACTCGTCCGTCGGCGGCCGCGTCCAGATCGGCCCGAACGGCAACGGCGGCTACCAGCTCGCCGTCATGCTCGAGGTCGTCATCCCCGGCCTGGAGCACGACCAGGCCCAGGCACTCGCCGACGCAGCCCACCAGGTCTGCCCGTACTCGAACGCGACCCGCGGCAACATCGACGTCACCATCACCGTCTCGGAGGACTGAGCATGACCGACACCACCCCCACCACCATGCGCGCCGTCGTCCACGAGACGTTCGCCGAGCCCGCCGACGTCCTCGAGGTGCAGGAGCGCCCCGTCCCGACGCCCGGCGCCGGCGAGGTCCTCGTCCGCACGGTCCTCTCCCCCATCCACAACCACGACCTGTGGACCGTCCGCGGCACCTACGGCTTCAAGCCCGAGCTGCCCGCCGCCTCCGGCACCGAGGCACTCGGCGTCGTCGAGGCCCTGGGCGAGGGCGTCACGAACCTGTCGGTCGGCCAGCGCGTCGCCGGCGGCGCCTTCGGCGTCTGGGCCGAGTACTACACCGCGAACGCCGCCGGGCTCGTCCCGGTGCCGGACGCCATGACCGACGAGGCCGCAGCACAGCTCGTCTCGATGCCGTTCAGCGCCATCAGCCTGCTGCACTCGCTCGACCTGCACGAGGGCGACTGGCTCATCCAGAACGCCGCGAACGGTGCCGTCGGGCGCATGGTCGCCCAGCTCGGCGCGGCCCGCGGCATCAACGTCATCGGCCTGGTGCGTCGCGCCGCCGGTGTCGAGGAGCTGCGCGAGCAGGGCATCGAGCGCATCGTCGCCACCGACGCGGACGACTGGAAGGACCAGGTCGCCGCGATCACCGGAGGCGCCCCGATCGTCGCCGGTGTCGAGTCCGTCGGCGGCAAGGCCGCCGGCGACATCGCCAGCGTGCTCGGCGAGAACGCGAGCCTCGTCGTCTTCGGCGCGATGGCCTCGCCCACGCTCGAGATCCCCTCCGGCAAGGTCATCTTCGGCCAGCTCACCGTGAAGGGCTTCTGGGGCAGCGTCGTCAGCAAGACGATGCCGGCCGAGACGAAGGGCCAGCTCTTCGGCGAGCTCATCACCCGCGTGCTCGACGGCTCGCTGACGCTCCCCGTCGCCGAGACCTTCGCGTTCGAGGACGTCCGCGACGCCGTGCGTGCCTCGGACACCGCCGGCCGCGTCGGCAAGGTGCTCCTGCGCCCGTAGCGCGACCACTGAACGGACGAGAGGCCCGGTGCCAGCTGTGAACTGGTCCCGGTTTGTTGGACCGTGAAGTCAGATTAGGCCGCGAGGGCGTGAGCTCGGTATTGAACCGGGCTCATGCCTCGAGTCGTGCCTGGGAGCGGTCGGTGTTCCACCAGGTGATGTAG
>NZ_CACSJV010000050.1:0-26061 GCF_902706105.1 Curtobacterium sp. 18060
GAGATCACGGCGTCGGTGCCCTTGCCGGCCTGCACCATGATGATCGCCGTGCGCGGCTTCGAGAGCGAGGCGACGAAGGCGTCGATGTCCTCGGACGCGATGAAGCCGGCGTCGCCGTGCTCCTTGAGCAGCTCCTCGGTCCTGGCGTAGGTGCGGTTGTAGACCGCCACCGTGTTGCCTTCTCGGCTGGCGAGGTTCCGAGCGAGGTTCGACCCCATCACCGCGAGGCCGATCACCCCGATGTTCGCCTGCGCTGTGTGCTGCTGATCCTTTGTCATCGGGTTCCTGTCGTTCGTGGCCGCTTGCAAGCGAGCGGGAAGGTCGGTACCGTGCCTAAACTAAGACTTGATTCTCATTTTGTCGAGGGTGTGCCGAAGGAGACCACGATGACCGGAACCGTTCCCCCAATCGTCTTGATGGGGGTGTCCGGCGCGGGGAAATCGACCGTCGGCGCACTCCTCGCCGCTCGGCTCGGCGTCCCATTCGTGGACGCTGATGATCTGCACTCTTCAGAGGCGAGGGCGAAGATGGCCTCCGGTACGCCGTTGAACGACGATGACCGGGCGCCCTGGTTGGCCCGCCTCGGCGCCCTGCTGGCGGGCGACGAGCGGATCGTCCTGGCGTGTTCGGCGCTCACCCGGAAGTACCGCGAGACGCTCGGCGGCCGCGACGTCTTCTTCGCACACCTCTCCGGACCGCGTGCCCTGGTCACGGAGCGGCTCAGTGCACGATCACACGAGTACATGCCGTCGTCGCTGCTGGACTCTCAGTTCGCGCTGCTCGAACCGCTCACGCACGACGAGCGCGGCGCGACCGTTGGGATCGACGCCCCCGTCGAGCAGGTCGCGGAGACGATCCGTCGGCTCGTGGACGCCAGAGACCATCCGGTGGACTCGGCGTTCGACCTGACGGGGCGTGTCGCGCTGGTGACCGGGTCGAGCCGCGGCATCGGGCAGAGCATCGCCGATGGCCTGGCTGAAGCAGGAGCGCACGTGGTGCTCCACGGACGTGACGCGGACCGCCTCGCTGACACGCATACGAGGTTCGCCGAGCGGTACGGCGCGGAACGGGTGAGCGCCGTCGCGTTCGACATCACCGACGAGCCCTCCGTCATCGCCGGCATCTCGCATGTCGAAGACACGGTTGGGCCCGTCGACGTCCTGGTCAACAACGCTGGCGTCCAGCACCGGGTCCCGATGCTGGATCTTGCGCTCGAGGACTGGGAACGCGTGTTGCGCACCGACCTCACCGCGGCGTTCCTGGTCGGTCGCGAGGTCGCCCGCCACATGGTCCCCCGAGCGCGCGGCAAGATCGTCAACATTGCCTCGGTGCAGACCGACCTCGCCCGCCCGACGATCGCCGCGTACACGGCAGCGAAGGGCGGCATCCGAAACCTCACCCGCGCGATGACCGCCGAGTGGGCCGGGGCGAACATCCAAGTCAACGCCCTCGCCCCCGGGTACATCCACACCGAGATGACCCAAGCACTGGTCGACGACGAGGCCTTCAACGAATGGATCCTCGGCCGCACCCCGGCGCGCCGGTGGGGCACCACCGACGACCTCGTCGGGCCGGCTGTCTGGCTCGCCTCGGAGGCGAGCAACTTCGTCAACGGACAGGTCGTGTTCGTCGACGGCGGCATGACCGTCGTCGTCTGACCCAATCGAACAGGAGCACCCCGTGACGAACGCCACCCAGCCCAACACCGCCGTTGTCGTGCACGGTGCCGGCGACCTCCGCGTCGAGGAACTGCCTGCGCCGACACCCCGTCCCAACGAAGCCGTGGTGACCGTCGCGTTCGGCGGCATCTGCGGATCGGACCTGCACTATTGGCGCAGCGGCGCCGTTGGGGAGTCAATCCTCCGAGAACCGATGGTCCTCGGGCACGAGGTCGTCGGCACCATCTCCGCCGCAGCCAGTGACGGCTCCGGACCGGCCGTCGGCACCACTGTCGCCGTGCACCCCGCGACCACGGGCACCGCACTCGGCCGGTACCCAGCGGACCGTCCGAACCTGGCGCCAGGCACGACCTACCTCGGCAGCGCCGCGCTCCTCCCCCACACACAAGGCGGGTTCGCCCGCCACACGGCACTTCCGACACGCATGCTCCGCCCGCTCCCGGCGGGGCTGAGTCTGCGGGACGCTGCACTCGCAGAACCCGCAGCCGTGGCCCTGCACGGCGTGCACCGTGCCGGTGACGTCATCGGCAAGCGCGCACTGGTCGTCGGCGCCGGACCCATCGGTGCCCTGGCCGTGGCAGCCCTGCGGCTGGCCGGTGCGGCCGAGATCGTCGCCGTGGACCTGCAGGAGCTACCGTTGCGCATTGCCCGCGAGGTCGGCGCCGACCGCACCATTCATGCAGCCGACGTGGACGCGATCGATGCTGTCGAAGCCGACGTTGTCATCGAGTCTTCCGGCAACCATCACGGTCTGTCTTCGGCCGTCCGTGGTGCTGCGCGGGGCGGGTCCGTCGTGATGGTGGGGTTGCTTCCGACCGGTCCGCAGCCGGCCTTGGTGTCCCTCGCGATCACGAAGGAACTCGACCTTCGCGGGTCGTTCCGGTTTGTCGACGAGATCACCGAGGTGCTCGCGGCATTGGCCGACGGATCGCTCGCGGTCGGTCCGGTCGCGACGCACGAGTTCTCGGTCGACGACGCCCTGGATGCCTTTGCGACCGCGGCGGACTCGTCCGCGTCCGGTAAGGTGCTCCTGCGATTCTGAGGACCTGCCAGGTCGGACAGGGGCGGTCAGGCCGCCGGTGCCCAACCCCGGAGCGCGCCGAGGAGCGCGCGGACCAGTCTGGGTGCGATCTGCTCCGACGGGATCCCGACGGTCTCGTGCAGGTCGAAGATCTCGCGAGGGTCGAACATCGAGTTCCAGAAGAACAGTCCGAGGTCGCCCGGGTCCGGGATCCCGGCCTCGGCGACGGCCTCGCGGATGGGACGTTCGAGGGCGTCCGCCTGCACCGTGAGGTACGGCGCATCGGCGCGGAGTCGTTTCAGGTACCCCTGGTCGGAGCGGGTGTGCACCATCGCCCGGCCATGTTTCATGACCAGCTCGATCCAGCGGCGGCTCACCACCTCGAGCAGCTCGACACCCCGCTCGTCGCGCGCCAGACTGAATTCGCGGAGGGTCTCGCCGACCCCGAACCGGAATTCTGCAAGCGCCTCGTCGACGCTGCCGAAGTGCCGGTACGCGGTCGCGGTGGACACCTCTGCCTTCGCGGCGACGTCCTGCATGCGGATGGAGTTGCCGTGTTTCGCGGCGAGACGCGAGGCGGCCTTAATGATGCGCGCGCGGTTGCGCTCGGTATCGCTGCGCACGGCCCTCCTCGTCGTTGTTCTCAGCGTAGTGCGCCGAACGCTGCGGCGAGTCGAGCCACGCCTGCTTCGATGGCGTCGTCGGACGCCGCATAGGAGAGCCGGAGGTGGTGTTCGCCAGCCGCTCCGAACTCGGCGCCCGGTCGGACGGCGACACCTGCGTCGCGGAGCCGCGCGACGAGGTCGACGCTCGGGATGTCGAGGTCGTAACGCGGGAACAGGTAGAACGCGCCTTCCGGTGAGCTCACATCGAGCCCCGGGATCATCTCAAGCCCGTCGGCCATCAACGCTCGGCGCCGCGAGTACGCGTCGTGCATACGGGCGATGTCGTCGCCGCACGTCTCGAGCGCCACCAGCGCGGCGTCCTGCACTGCGGTGTTCATGGAACCGTTCGCGGTGTTGTGGACCCGTGCGGCGGCGGCGATGACCTCGCTGGGCCCCCAGAGGTAGCCGACCCGCCATCCGGTCATGGCGTAGCTCTTGGAGAACGTCTGGCAGTAGATGGTCCGTTCGACAAGCGAGGCCACCTCCAGCGCGGAAGTGAACGGCTGGCCAGTGAAGGTGAGATCGGCGTACGCCTCGTCGCTGATGACGATCGTGTCCGTGCCGGTCAGTGCAGCGCCGAGGCGTTCGAGTTCGTCACGGGAGTGCACGATGCCGGTTGGGTTGCCGGGATTGCAGAACACGAACAGCTTCGCCCCGAGGAGTGCGGCGTCGAGGGCGTCAAGATCCCAATGCAGGTCGGCCTGCAGCGGGACCGGGACGGCGATGCCACCGGCCATGCTGATCAGGTCCGCGTACAGCGAGTACGTGGGGTCGGGGATCACGACGCGGTCCCCGGGGTTCACGATCGCGAGGATCGCAGCGGTCAAGCCGCCCGTGCCACCGTGAGTGACCAACACGTCGCCGGCGTCGACCGGCCGACCGGCGAGGGCACCGATCCGGTCGGCGAGGGAGGCGCGGAGGGCCGGTTCGCCGTACAGCGGCGAGTAGTGCGTTCGCCCGGCCCGCAGTGCGGCCGATGCGGCTTCGACCACCTGCGGCGGTGTTGCGAAGTCCGGCTCCCCCATCGCGAGGGAGACGAGGTCGCCAGAGGACTGCGGCTGCTGCACGCGCCGGGAAGCCGTGACGATGCGCTGCACCGACTCCGCGGGGCGGAACGTGGCGGGCGTAATGGTGGTCATTCGCTGTCCTTCCGGTCGGCGGCACCGTCCGGTGCACCGGTGTTGCGGCTGATCTCAATGTCGACGCTCGTGTCGCGTTGCCGAGTGGGCGCGATGACGAGTTCCTGCACGACAGCCCGCTGCGGCAAAATCGCAACGAGGCGGACGGCCTCGGCGACGTCCTCAGGTCGGAGCATGTGCTCGCGTTCCGCAGGCGCTGGCGGTCGGGCCCGGCCGTCGAGGATCGGGGTGTCCGCCTCACCGGGGAGCACCGTCACTGCGCGCAGGCCCTCGTTACGGAAAGTGTTGTGCAGGAAGGTCATGTAGTTCCGGACGCCAGCTTTCGCCGCACCGTACGCAGCCCCGCCGAGCAGGTTCGGGTTCACGGCGGCGAGCGAGGAGATCGTGATCACGGTGCCGTCGCCGTTCCGGAGCAGATCGCTGAGGAGAGCCTGGGTGAGTAAGTGCACGGCGGTGAGGTTGACATCGATAACGGTGCGCCATTCATCCTCAGGAACCCACCGTGCGTTCTGGACGCTGCTGGAGGCTCCGGCGGCGTGGACGAGCAGGTCGACGGGACCGGCCGCTGCGTGCACGGCGTCGACGATCCGCACACCGGCACCGGTCGCAGCCACGTCCTCCGCGACGACGACCGCGTGTCCGCCGTCGGCGGCGATGACTTGCGCGACCTCTTCGAGCGCGGACGCCCGCCGTCCGACAAGTGCGACGGTCACGCCGTCGCGTGCGAGCAGCAGCGCTGTTTCGCGGCCCATCCCGGATCCGGCGCCGGTGACGATCGCAACCTTGCCTTGCAGAGAAACCATGTCACTCCTCATCGTGATATGAGAATTGTCTCTCATTTGAGAGAGATGCGTCAACCGTTGCGCGCCTGCTGCGGGATCCCGACCGCGCCGAACACGTCCGCCACAGCCAGTTCAAGTGTCTGTACCGCGATTTCGAGCTGCCACAGCGATCGGTGCGCCTGGAGACGGTCGACCCAGCGGAACCGTACGACGCGCCCCGGCGTGACCTGACCGAGCATCGACTGCGATGCAGTCGTCGCGAATGCCACGATCGGATAGCCCGCCGTTACGGTGCGGTAGCGGCCGAGGACGATCAGCTCGTCTCCGTGGGGGATCTCCACTGCGCCGACCGGCACGCCGTGGGAGACGATCTCCGTGTCGTCGTCCGGGTGCAGGACAGGGCCGTCGAGCCGCACGCCGACGTGATTCGACCGTTCGGTGACTCGATACTCAGCGGATTCGATGAGTTCCTCGATCCCCGGGATACGGGAGTCAGGTCCTGGCAACAGGTCGACCGTCCACGGTCCGGGCATCGGACGCCGGATGGGTACCGGCAGTCGAAAAAGTGCGTGGTCGAAATGCGGCTGACGGAACCCGGTGAAGTCGGTGGTGACCGTAAGTGACGCACCGTGGTTGACCTGCTGCGCGAACCCCATCCGGGCGTCCGGAGCCGCACTGCCGAGGAACGTCTCGCTGTGCATGCGTCCGGCGACCGCCAAGTAACCTCTCGCGCCGTCGGCGGCGGGGAGCAAGCGGACCTCAACACCGGCCGGGACGACGACCGGCGACCATGCGTCCGCCGTATGCTCGCCGACGAGCACCTGCCCCACAGCTCCGGTGGCGGCCACGAGCACGTCAGCCGAGGGGACGAGGGAGAACTCCCCCATCACCTCGAGCAGGGTCGCGTTCCGTTCGTTGCCGACCAGAACGTTCGCAACCGTCGCAGCATGCTGATCCGCGCTCCCGCCGGTCGGGACTCCAAGGCGTTCGGTGCCGATGCGCCCGGCGTCTTGGAACGTGGTGAGCCAGCCGGCATCGACGATGTCGAGCCGAACTTCCCGACTCAACGGTCCGATCCCATCGGTCCATCGTCGGGCGACAGGAACGCGGCCCCGATGCGTTCGGCCTCGTCTCGGCTGACGGCGCGGTACCGGATGCGGTCGCCAGGCAGGATCGCGGCGGCGTCCTCCCGTGCGATATCGACGACAACGTGGGGCGTCCGTCCGATTACCCGCCAGCCTGTCGGTCCCGGGAAGGGCTGGATGATGGCGTTCTGCCCGGCGAGCATGATCGATCCAGCTGGCACGTTGGTACGGGGCTGCGTGCCGCGGCGGACGGGACGGTCGAACCGGCCGCCCTCCATCATCGGTGCCATGCCTGCGGCGAGCAGCACGACGTTGAACATGGTGCCGGTGACGGCTGCGACCAGGTCGTCTACCGACTGCTCGAGCTCCGATGCGACGGGTTCCAGGTCGGGTCCCGCGCCGGCGTCGAAGACCACCGGGATGGTGAACGTGCGTCCGGCGGTCGACGACACGGTGTTGTCGACGCCCGTCGTCTCGTCGAGCAGCCGGATGACGTCTTCGATGCTTTCCGCCCTCGTGCGCAGCGGGTCGAAACGGATCAGCAGCGAGTCGAGACCGGCGACGAGCTCGGTGACGCCGTGCGGCATCCGCCGCTCAAGCGCGCGTCCGACGGCACGGACGCGCTCCCGGGCACCCGCTTCGGCACCGCCGGCGATCATGATCGCGGCGTCCCCGAACGGCATGGTGGTGAGGCCGGTCACCGCGCGGCAACCGCCGCACGCTTGTCCGCGAGGACCTCCTGGAGGCCCGTTGCCCGGATCCCCGCGGCGTCCAGAGCGGCGCGCAACGCCGTCCCGTTCGCTAGCACCTGCGGGTGATCACCATGAAGGAGGACGACGTCCGCGTCGTGCCCGAGTGGGACGGTCTCCCCATCCACGGTTACGACGGTGCCTTCGGTGACGACCTGCACGACGCGGCGGCCGATTTCCTCCGGGTCGTGGAGGAGCCCACCAGGGTGGGACCGGGCGACGGGCATTCCGTCAGCCCCGTACCCGCGGTCGGCGAGGAACACGTAGCCGACCTGGAGGTCACGCTTCCGCGATTCGTCGGCGAGGAGCCCGTTCTGGCAGATCACGATATAGCTCGGGTCGTATGCCGCGACGGCGTCGGTGATCGCCCGGGCATGCTTCGCATCGGTTTGCGCGATGCTGCCCATCCGACCGTGCGGAGCGACGTGACTGATCGTCGCGCCATGCACCCGAGCAAACGCGTCAAGTGCACCGATCTGGTACAGCACATCCGTTCGGATCTCTTCCTCGCTCGCTTCGATGAGGCGACGACCGAAACCGACCAAGTCCGGGTATCCCGGGTGGGCCCCGAGCTCGATGCCACGTCGGACACACTCGGCGACCGTTTGGTCGATCACTCGTGGGTCACCGGCATGGAACCCACATGCGATGTTGGATGCGGTGACGAGCCCGAGCAGGGCCTCATCGTCTCCGATGGTGTAGTTGCCGAAGCTTTCACCGAGATCAGCGACGACGGCGACGGATGCGGTGCCCATGGGGCCTCCTTTTTGGTGCTGTTGGTGCTGGTGGAACGTGGCGATAGGGCGTTCACTCGACGCGGAGTGGCTCGCCCTTGGTTTCACGGAGGAAGAGGCAGCTGACCAGGGTGATCAGAGCCGTGATGATCGATGCGAACGCCGGGATGAGGCTGTTCCCGGTCGCGTTGATGATCGCGGTCATCACGAGGGGTGCGCTGCCGCCGAAGATGATCGTGCTGAGGCTGAACCCGATGCTGTATGCGCTGTAGCGAACGGTTGTCGGGAACATCTCCGTGAGCACGGTGTGGATGACGGCGGCGTGCCCAGAGAACGCGAGGGCGAGCACCACGGCCCCGAGCGCGCCGAGAGCAAACTGCCCGGTGGCGAGGAGTACGAACATCGGGTAGGACACGACCGCCATCGCGATCGCTGAGCCGATCAGGACTGGCTTCCGACCGATTCGGTCAGACAGGCGAGCCATCAGCGGGATAGCGATGATGATTGCCACCAGTGCGCAGGCAGTGACGAGGAGCCCCTGCACCAGGGTGAAGTTGTGCTCTTCGCCGAGCTGGGTCTTCAGGTACGTGGGCATGTACGCGAACAGCAGGTAGTAGCCGGGTCCGTTCAACGCCGGCAGGAAGATGGTGAGGATGATCGCGGCGATGTGGCGACGGGATGTGAAGGCGGCGCGGAGCGGGTTGCGGGCGACGGCGTTCCGCTCGCGGAGCGCCTCGAAGTGCGGGGTCTCTTCCATGCGGCGGCGGATGTAGAACCCGACGTATCCAAGCGGTGCCGCGAAGAGGAACGGGATTCGCCAGGCCCACGACTCCATGGTCTCGTCGCCGAGGGTGGTGATGAGGATCGCAGAAAACGTGCTGCCGAACAGGAGCGCGAAGAACGAGCCGACCGCGATGAAACTCATCGAGAAGTTGCGGGCAGCATCGCGGGCGTACTCGCCAACGAAGGACATCGCACCGGCGACCTCGCCCCCAGCGGAGAAGCCCTGCAGGACACGAAGCGCGATGAGGATGATCGGCGCCGCGATTCCGATCACGCTGTGGGACGGGATCAGTCCGATGCAGAGCGTCGACGCGGAAATCAGCAGGAGCAGCGTGGACAGGAGCGCCTTCCTGCCGATCTTGTCACCGAGGTAACCGCAGATGACACTGCCGAAGGGGCGTGCGATGAAGCTCACCAGGAAGCCGACGTTCGTCAGGAGCAGGGCTCCGGACTCGGCCCCGCCGACCAGGCTCAGCGCGATGTAGGTCGTCAGCAACCCGTAGATGCCGTAGTCGTACCACTCAACGAAGGAGCCGACGGCACCGGCGACGGTGGCGCGACGGACCACGGTGCCGTCTGCGGTCAGGACGCCGACCTGGGTCGTGTCGAGCCGTTCTGCTGCGCTCATGTGATCTTCTCTCGGGATGGGCCCGTAACGGGCTTGCTATCAGTGTGGGAGGTGGCGGTTGCGGACGCCACCGTGCGGGCGGCGGCACTGCCGTCCGCGGGTACGCCGAGGGCACCCGGTCGATGCCGGGCGAGATCGGTCAAGGACGGACGCGGAGACGGCTGCATGGTGTCCTCCTGGGCGTCCGAACGGCGATGGCCGGATTGCGATGAGTGCGAAGCGACTCGTAGTTGAGAATAGGCTCGCACTTCTTGCCGGGTCAATGCCTCCTCGGAACAGGCGTGTAAAAGGCATGTTTCACGGGTGTTTCGTTGCCACCGAGGGCAGAGCCGTCCTTGCTCCCGAGCGGAGTAAGGAGCAGACTGTGTTCTCAACTGCGAACCCGTTCTCATATCTCCCGCGGAGGAATCCATGACGATCACCGCCCCGCACGTACCGGCTGGCAACGCTCCGCTCGCGAACGCCCTGGAGCAGCTGCGCTCCGCCGCCGAAGCGCTCGAGATCGACGCCGGCTCCGTCCAGCTCCTCGCCCAGGCGCGACGAGAGATCTCCGTCGGGGTGCCGCTGCGTCGCGACGACGACACCGTTGAGGTGTTCCGCGGGTACCGCGTTCAACACAACTTCACCAGGGGCCCGGCGAAGGGCGGAGTGCGGTTCTCACCATCGGTCGACCTGGATGAGGTCCGGGCGCTCGCGATGTGGATGACTTGGAAGTGCGCACTCGTGGACCTGCCCTACGGCGGCGCGAAAGGCGGGGTCGCTATCGACCCACGTCGGTACTCTGACGCCGAGATCGAGCGCGTCACCCGGCGGTACACGAGCGAGATCCTCCCCGTCATCGGGCCGGACCGGGACATCCCCGCTCCGGATGTGGGCACCGACGAGCGAACGATGGCGTGGATGATGGATACCTTCTCCGTCAGCCACGGGTTCACGGTTCAGAGCGTCGTCACCGGAAAGCCGATCGCGCTCGGAGGATCGCTCGGACGCGCCACCTCTACCAGCCGCGGTGTGGCCCTCGTCACCCTCGCCGCGCTCGACCGGCGCGGTATCACTCCGACCGCCGCTACCGCCGCCGTCCAAGGTTTCGGGAAGGTCGGCCGGCACGCCGCGCGATTGCTGGCAGAGGCCGGAGTTTGTGTCCGCGCGGTCAGCGACCAGTACGGCGCGGTCATCGCTTCGAATGGCCTTGATGTCGAGTCGCTCTGCGACCATGTCGACGCACACGGCACCGTCGTCGGCTTTCCAGGCGCCGATCCCCTCGACGCGGAGGACCTGCTTCGGCTCGATGTCGAAGTCCTGGTGCCCGCCGCCGTGGAGGGCGCCATCCACGCCGAGAATGTCGAAGGCATCCGCGCGGCGATCATCGTCGAGGGTGCCAATGGTCCCGTCACCACCGCTGCTGACGTCGTGCTCGCCGCGCGCGGTGTTCTCGTCGTGCCAGACATCCTCGCCAACGCCGGCGGCGTGATCGTGTCCTACTTCGAGTGGGTCCAGGCGAAGCAGACCTACCGATGGTCACTCGACACCGTTGAGTCGCGACTACGAGACCGAATGCTCACCGCGTGGGCCGCAGTCACTGCGGAGCAGACCCGCCGAGGCGGCACGCTCCGCGAAGCTGCGATGCGCATCGCAGTCGAACGCGTCCTCGACGCCCACCGGAACCGCGGCCTCTACCCCTGACCACTCCGCCCGACGAAGAGAAACGAGAACAGCTATGACGAGCACTATCCGGATCGCCTCGGACATCACCCGCGCCCCGGCCGACCTCGTCGACCGGTTCCGCCAGTACCCGGCCGCAAACCTCGGCGACGCGATGGAACGGATCGGCATCGTCGACGCCGCCATCGTTCCTATGTGGGAGGGCGCAGCGGCAGTCGGCAGCGCTCTGCCGCTGCTGACCGTCGCCGGCGACAACCTCGCCCTCATCGAGGCGCTCGACCTCATCCAGCCGGGCGACTTCATCGCCGTCAACGCTGCTGGATACGTTGACCGCGCCGTCATGGGCGACAACCTCGCTCAGCGCTTCCAGGCATTCGGCGCGGTCGGCGCAGTCGTCGACGGCGCCGCCCGCGACCGCGACATCATCCGCGATTTCGCCTTCCCCGTCTGGAGCCGAGGCATTTCACCAGCTGGCCCGTTCAAACATGGCCCGGGCGCGATCGGCTCCCCTATCGCGCTCGGCGGTGTCGTCGTCAACGCAGGCGACATCATCGCCGCGGACTCCGACGGGGTGATCGTCGTTCCTCTCGCCCGCGCCGAGGAAGTGCTCGCCGGCGCTGCCGAGATTGCACGCATCGAGATCGAGAAGGACGAAGAGGCAGCTCGGTTCCGCGCCGATGCAGAGGCCCGGCCGGCCTGACGCGGCCACGGAACACGAACGGAGGCGCGGAACCGGTTGGTTCCACGCCTCCGTTCGTGTGCGTCCAGAGGGCGGGTCAGCTGCTCGTGCTCGTCACGACCGACGCGGCCGCGCGGAGTGCGGCGACCACCTCCTGGTAGCGACGTGACTGTTCGCGCCATGCCTGCGGCAGGACTTCGACGAGCGGAACCCCGAACGACAGTCCCGGGTGTCCGTCCAACGAGATCGCAACACCGAAGATGCTGGGATGAACGAGGCCGGGGTCGACCGCGTACCCGCGAGACCGGGCCGCTGGAACTGCATCGTGCGCCACGAGCGCATCCTGCTCAGGCATTTCCGCCACCAGGGCCGACGCCATTGCAGCGTCGAGGCCGGCCAGGGCCGCGATGCCCATCGCCGTCGTCCCCGCACCTCGGACGTCGCCTGGGCGAGCAGTCGACGCGAACGGTGCCCGACCGACATGCTCGCCGAGGTAGCGGACGTGAGGCCCCTCGAGCCGGCCGACTTGCACGATGTTTCTGGTCAGCACGGGGGATGTCGCTGCGACGCGGAGCAACCTGGCGGTGTCCAGCAGCATCAGTAGAACTCCACCGTGTCGACGACGTTGCGAAGCGGTTCGCCGTCGAGCAGGCGTCGGGCGTTGTCGGCGAAAAGCCGAACGATGCGCTCTTCCTCGGTGACCGTGAGCGCGGCCGTGTGCGGGCTGATGAGCACCTGCGGCATGTCCCACAGCGGGCTGTCTGTAGGCAGCGGCTCGACTGCGACGACGTCGAGAGCGGCGAACCCGACGCGACCCGTCTGCAGCGCTTCCACGAGCGCGACTTCGTCGACGACCGTGCCACGGCCGACGTTGACAAGGGTTGCACCGGGGCGGAGCGCGGCGAAGAACGCTGCGTCAAGGAGCCCTTCGGTGTTCGCCGTTCCGGGCAGCGTCGACACGACCGCATCGGCACGTAGAAGCGTCGGGCCCAAGTCGCCGGCGGCGATCATCTCGTCGACCCCCTCGACCGGTCTGCCGCTCCGACTCACGCCCAGAACATGCATACCCATCGCCCGACACATCCGCGCGACCTCGGCGCCGATCCCTCCGAGGCCGAGGACGAGGACCGTTGACCCGGTAACCGGCTGCATCACATAGCGGTCCGGCCACCGGTGGGCTCGCTGGTCCACCATCAGCCTCGGAAGCTGCTTCGCCCCGGCCATCACACCGAGGACGGCGAACTCGGCCAAAGCGGTTCCGTGCACACCTGCAGACGTGGTGAACCGGACCCTCTGCAGGTCCTTCGCGCTCAATGCCGCCGCACGGACCTGCCCGCCGCCGCCCGCAGCCATCGTGTGCACCCAACCCAGGCGGGGGTTTGCCGCCACCACGTCGGCGAGGAGAGCTGGGTTGACGTCTGGGACGCCGTACAAGGCATCCGCTCCGTTGAGCTCGTCGCGCCATCGGCTCTCGGCGGCTGCCGTCCGGCGATATCCGGGGTCGCCGGAGAAGTCTGCTGGAAACCGCATAGCGGGAAGCAGAGCGGGATCGTGCATGACCTCGACCCGCGGCTCGAGGTCCCGCAGGAGCGCGACGTGTTCCGATCGGATGGGAGCAGCAAGCGCAACCCGCAAGTGAGAACTCATTCTCATATCATGGCGGTGCCGCGACCCACACGCAAGGAGCATGAGGCGTACCTACGGCGCGACCAGCGTCATCTCGAAAGTACGGACACCGAGGAGCGAGCAATGGACTCCGTATTCGATGAAGTCCCCAGCTGCTCCGCGAACGAGTCGCGTCATCGTCATGACCGCGTCGCCAGGCTTCGCATGGAGCAGTTGCGCTTCATCGCCGGTCGCACCGCGCCCAGAAATGGCCTGCTCCGCCGAGCGGAGCACGACGCCCTGATCGCGCAGCAGCGAGTAGAGCCCTCGCGATTCCAGCTCCTGCACGGTCGGCGGGCGCAGGGCCGGCGGCAGCCAGTTCACCAGCACGGCGATCGGCACTCCATCGGCGTATCGGACACGTTCGACACGAACGAGCGACGCTCCGACGGTGATACCCGTTCGAGCCGACAGCCAACCATCCGCCATCACCTGCTCGATCGCAAGGACCGTCGTCGTCGGCGCACGACCAGCAGCGATGAGTTCGTCGTACAGGCCTGTCAAGGCGGACGACCGCACCGCAGACCGCGCTGTCACTTCGGTGCCAATCCCGCGCCGTCGGACCAGTAATCCGCGGCTGACAAGTTCCTGTTGCGCACGCCGCACCGTCTGCCGACTCACGCGCAGGCGCCCAGCGAACGCCGCTTCACTCTCGAGTTTGCTGTTGATCGGGATCTCTCCATCGGCGATCGCACGCTCGAGTCGGTCGGCGATCTGAAACCACATTGGGAGCGGTCCAAAGTGGTCCAACGTCTCGAACAGGCCGGAGAAATCATTCGCTTGCCGTACCGCCATCGCAGTCTCCATTGACTCATCGCACCGTGCAGTAAGCGTGATCCTGCCCCATGGGAGCGGTCCTATTCCAGCCCTCGAGCAAAGTTCGTCCGAATGTCTTGACATCCTGAGAAAGTCGGTCGTACTGTTCAGCCACTCCTCGTGAGGCAACTCAGCAAAGTCGCTGTTTGCAACTCCTACCTGAAGGGAGCGGCGTGAACATGGGCGTTCCGCAGCTCGATCGACGACCCCGACTCCGGCGTCGAACGATCGCCATTTCTCAGACACTCCTGATCGGCGCGACGGTGCTCGCGTTGGCCGCGTGCTCCAGCGGCAAGGCAACCACCACTTCCGACGGCGACGACTCGACGGCGGCAGACGCCTCCTCCGGCAAGAGTGCCGGCGGCACCGTCTCCATCGTGGTCATCGGCGGTTCGTCCAGCGACCCGTTCTGGTCTTCCGTGAAGCGCGGCGGACAAGACGCCGCGAAGGCGTACGGCTCGAAGGCGAAGGTCACGTTCCTCGGACCGCAGAACTACGACAACCTCGGTCCCGACGCCGCGAAGCTCGCACAGACCGCGCTCTCCCAGAACCCGGACATCGTCGTCGGTCCGGACTGGGTACCCGACTCCCAAGACGCCGGTTACAAGGCGATCACAGCCAAGGGCGTCCCCCTGATCATCTACAACTCCGGTGGCACCGCTGCAGCGAAGGACGTCGGCGCGCTCAAGTACGTCGGCTCGGACGACGAGATCGCCGGCGAAGCCGGTGGAAAGGCGTTCGCCGAAGCCGGAGTGAAGCACGTGTTGTGCGTCAACACACAACCCGGAACGGCGAACCAGGAAGCCCGATGCAAGGGCATCAAGGAAGGAGCGGTTTCAGGTGGTTCGACCTCGACGCAGCTCGCCCTGCCGGCAGCGAACTTCGGCAACCCGTCTGCCGTCACCCAGGCGGTGAAAGCGGCACTGCTGAAGGACAGCTCCATCGACGGTGTCGTCACCGTCGGTGTCGTCGACGCCGACAGCTCCGCAGCAGCGATCAAGTCGGCAAGCAAGACCGACTCGATCAAGCTCGGCACCTTCGACGTCTCGAACAGTCAACTCACCCGCATCAAGGACGGCTCCCAGCTGTTCGCAATCGACCAGCAGCCGTACCTGCAGGGGTTCCAGTCCGTCGCCCAGGCGTATCAGTACGTCGCGTACGGACTGCAGGTCCCGGCGAACCCGGATCTCACCGGTCCGGCACTGATCACGAAGGACAACGTCGACAAGGCGATTTCCGGTACCAAGCTCGGCGTCCGCTGACCCGAACGCACGCTCGCCCGATCCGTGGGGCTCCGCGACAGCGGAGCCCCACGACTCCCGCCCGTCCTCCGACCACTTCCCGAAAGCAGCAGCGACGCTCATGACGGTTCACGCAACCCCGACCCCCGCAACCCGGCCGCGGACTTCCAGTCCGGCCCCCGCCCCCAGCCGCGAACGCCGATCGATCGGCGACCTCGCACGACGCTCCGAGACCGGCGCTCTCATCGGCACCGTCGGAGTCTTCATCTTCTTCGCGATCTTCGGCGGAACGCAGTTCCTGTCCGTCGGAGGCACCGCATCATGGCTCAACGTCGCAGCCGAGCTCGGCATCATCGCGATCCCAGTGTCGCTCCTCATGATCGCCGGTGAACTCGACCTCTCAGTCGGCTCAGTGCTCGCAGCGTCCTCGATGACGCTCGCAATCGTCTCCGGATACTGGGGCGGACCACTCATCCTCGGCATCCTCTGCGCCCTCGCGGTCGGCGTCGGGACCGGACTGATCAACGGACTCGTCGTCTCGCGCACAAAGGTCCCTTCCTTCGTCGTCACCCTGGCCTCGAACTTCGCCCTCGTCGGGCTGACCCTCGGGCTCTCCCGCGTCATCACCGGTACCACCAGCGTGAACATCGCTCCCGACACACTGACCAAGAACATCTTCGGCCAGCTCATCGCCGGCCAGTTCGAAGTCGCCATCGTCTGGTTCATCGTCGTGGCGGCCATCGTCGCCTGGATCCTCCAGATGACCAAGTACGGCAACTGGATCTTCGCGATTGGCGGAGACTCCGAGTCCGCCCGCGCCACGGGTATCCCGGTCGCGCGAACCAAGATCGGTCTCTTCATGGCCTCCGGCTTTGGCGCAGCGTTCGTCGGCGTGATCCAGACGATTCTCTACAACGGTGCGCAGGTCTCCAACGGTCAGTCGTTCGTCTTCAACTCGATCATCGCCGTCGTCATCGGCGGTGTCCTCCTCACCGGCGGCTACGGCTCCGTGGTCGGTGTGATCCTCGGAACGCTCACGTTCGCGATCGTGAACCAAGGCATCTACTACACCGGCTGGAACTCGGACTGGGCGTCGCTCATCCTCGGCATCCTGCTCCTCGCCGCCGTCCTCATGAACAACACGTTCCGCAAGCTCGCGCTCTCCTCCGGCGCAAAAGCGATCAGCAAGCTGAAGGGCTGACCAAGATGACGACCACGCAAGCACCTCTCATGCGGCTGAACAACGTCTCGAAAGCATTCGCTGGGACAAACGCCCTCACCGATATCTCCCTCGACATCCGACCCGGTAAAGTACTCTGCCTCCTCGGCGACAACGGTGCCGGAAAATCGACCCTCATCAAGGTCCTTTCCGGATTTCATACCCCCACCGCCGGTTCAATCGAGATCAACGGCGAGGCAGTCACCCTCAACACGCCCCGCGACGCAAGCACGTACGGGATCTCAACCGTCCACCAATTCGGTGGGACCTTCCCATTGATGAGCGTCGCACGGTCCTTTTTCGTTGGTGTCGAACCAACCAAGGGGTTCGGCCCGGTGAAATGGTTCGACAAGAAGACCGCCGGCGAGATCGCCGTCCGCGAAGTCCGATCGCTTGGCATCACCCGCGTCACCGACGGCAACAAGCTCGTCGGCAGCCTGTCCGGCGGAGAACGGCAGTCGCTCGCCATCGCCCGCGCCGTCTACTTCGGAGCGAAAGTCCTCATCCTCGACGAGCCCACCGCGGCCCTCGGCGTGAAGGAAGCCACGCACGTCCTCCGCATCATCATGCAAGCCCGTCAACGCGGCATCGCAGTGATCTTCGTCACCCACAACGTGCTCCACGCGATGACTGTCGGCGATGACTTCGCCGTCCTCATCCACGGAGCTCTCGCCGACTCCTTCGCCAAGGGAGAGCGGACCCGCGAGCAGATCACTGATCTCATGGCCGGCGGCGAAGCGATGGCTGAACTCGAAGCCGAAGTCGCGCAGTACCAACTGGACAACGCCTGATCCAGGGGAGCGTGTCGTTTGCGACACGCTCTCCTGCACAGCGATCGCTGCGGGCGTCGAGCCTGGATTGGACGCTTTGTCTATCCGGTAGCGCTCACCAACGGTCCGCAGTCGGGCATGGTCCGTGCCCGGGACCTCGAGGAGTTCGAGCTAATGCGGGGTATGCCTCTCATCAGCAGGGCGGACGTTGTTCCTTGTATCGACAGCAGAGTCCGGTGCATGGTCGCGGCGGACCGTGGTTGGATGCTCGACATCGTCAGCAGGCTCCCCATCCCCGTCGTGCTCGCAGTCGCCGGGGGCGGCCTCAACTCACTACAGCGCTACCTCGACGCGCTGGGAGAGCGCCTCCATCTCGCTTCTCGGCTGGCCGCAGGTCGGGCCGCCTTCTTCGGTCTCATGGATCTCAAACACACCGGGATCCCCGACCAGCTCACCACGGCGCCGAGTTGAACACGCCGACGGCGACGATGTCCGGGGTGTCGGCCTCGCTGACCCGACACGATCCCCCTGTTTGCATGCGGCTTATTCACGCCGAGCTTCGTTGCGCTCGCGCGCTCCTCTGCAACACTGGTGGCCCCTATCACCGACCAAAAGGAGCATCCCGTGGCGCAGAAGGTCACCACCAACCTCATCGACGACCTCACCGGCGAAACCATCGAAGACGGCACCGGCAAGACCGTGCAGTTCTCGTTCGACGGTGGTCACTACGAGATCGACCTCACCGATGACAACGCCGACGCGCTCCGCGAAGCGTTCTCCGACTACGTCGCCGCCGCGCGCAAGGTGACGGGGCGCAGTGGGCGTGGCAGCTCGAGCAGCAAGCCGCGCAGCAACCCCGACGAGCTCGCGAAAATCCGCGAATGGGCCGCCGCGAACGGCCACGACGTCGCACCCCGTGGCCGGATCAGCCAGGCCGTGCGTGACGCCTACGACGCCGCCCACTAGGACCGTCAGCGCCCGGGACGGGTGCCCCTGTCCGACACAGCAGAAGGAACTCCTCGTATGACTCGCTCTCGCCGTCGCCACGTCAGCACCGTCCGGAACATCGGAACCATCGGCATCCTCGCCGGCGGTATTCTCAGCACCACCGGCGCCGTCGTGTGGGGCCTGATCTCCGCCGAGCTCACCGCGCAGAAGATCACCGTCTCCCCCGACAGCAAGCTCCTCCCCGAACGCCCCGTTCGCGGCCCCCTCACCGCCTACGCGCAAGCTGAGATCATCAACACGCACGCAACCGCGATCAGCGATGGGAAGACCTTCGCCGAACTCCCCCAAGACGACCCGAACCGGCCCGTCATCATGAACGCATCGTTCCTGCGGGCGTCCCTGTTCACCTCCGTGGTCTCGTTCGGCACCGCCGCATTCGCCATCGGCCTCGGCCTTGTCACCTCCCTGTTCGGCATCGCCCTCCACCGCCTCGGGAAGTAACCCCTCCTCGGCGAAGCCACGGCCGGATCGTCATCCACGTGACGATCCGGCCACACTCGTCCTTAGCGTCGACACGGCACAGCTCTGTCAGATGTGCTTCCGCGGGCTGCTCCAAGCGCTGTTCCACGCGTCGAGCTGTGTTACCCGGTCGGTAGCAAGCCGGTGGTGCCAGTGAAGTCTGTGCTGGCGCAGCAGCCACCGCCCGATCGCAGCCCCGTCGCTATCGACAACGCGTGCGGCGGGTACCTGTCCCGCGTGCTGCGTCGACCAAGCTTGGACACGGCGCAGCATCTTGGTGAAGTGCACGTCCTCGCGGCGCTGCCGCGCGGGGTCATCTGCCGGGAGGCGGAGCCGCCACACCATCCCGAGCCGTTCGAGCTGCTCCACCCGGGCCACCGGCAGCGCACCCGTGCGGTATTCGACGCGGCGGGAGTCCACCCACCGCCCCAGCTGCAATCCGTCCGCGGTTGTGAACCAGTGCGGCACCGCCAGGTCCCCGTGATCACGGCTGTACTGCGTCAACGCTGCAACGCCGGCATCCCAAGCGGCGTCGCGGTCACGCACCTGCCAAACGAACCCGAGATCCACCAACTCCGGCCACAACCGAACCGTGTTCACCGGATCCTTCGCCCATTGCCGACGTCGGGACTGCACCCACGTCCCTAATGGGAACCCGTCCGCGGTCGTGAAAACGTGCGGGACCAGCCCATGTCCCTCTGTGCACTGGAATGACGCGAACGCCGCGATACCAGTGGTGCGTTCCGACAACGACCAGCGCATCCCGACTGCCTCGAGTCGTTCTCGCCGGTCCGCCGGCAATTTGCCCGCGGCCGCCAACGACCGCTGCCCATGAACCCACGCTCCTAGAGACGCTCCCGCGCCGCGGCAGAACGACCGCGGGATGTCGACGTGCCCGTACTCATCACGGAACGACACCAGCGCCGCGAACATGCTCTCCCACCGCACCGCCAGCACGTCCACGCTCACCATTGTGCCGACCTACGAACGCAAGCGACGATCGCCACATGCTCCAGCCTGCACCCGGTCGACGCTCCCCGAGAAACGGCCCGCATCCGGGATGGCTGATCGTCGGCACCGTTGCCGCAGCGGTCGGTCTCCCCCTGCAACACGCCGCCGTGGCCCAAGCAAACGCCTTCAACCCCGCAACCCAGACCGCAATCGGCAGCACCAATCGGGCCCTGGTTGCCGGCACCATCTGGACGTGGGTAAATACCATCACCACCGCGGCCGGCGTCATCATCCTCGTCCCCACACTACGAAAATGAGGCCGATAGCGCGCTCTTATGTCAGCTGACCATCAGGATTCCAACTGCAACGTCTCGCCGAGACCTACTCAAACTGCTCCGGATCAACGTCCGGCGCGCTCGCCTCGTCGCCGTGCCCAAGGTTACTGGCAGATTTCGGCCTTCGAGCGTCAACCGCGAGGCTGTGGAGATCGAATCCGGTTGATTTTCTCAGGGCATTAGTTCGGGAAGCGAGCGCCGCATGGCGTCGCTCTTCTGTCTTGGAGTCGGACAACCGTACCGCCAGGAACCAGCCTGAGTCGCATCGCTCACTTTCGAGGTAGGAAATAAGCTGATGCTCGAGCCCATCCCAGAAACGCCCGTTCTTGAACTTCTTAATTTCCAGCAGCGATCGACTCCTGCCGCCGGTGAAGACGAAATCGACCGGACCGCGGCCGAGATTCACTTCACGATCAACGAAAACTTCGGACGCTTCACAGTAGGCTTCCACCACCCCTCGGTAGAGCAGCTGTATCGAGGTTTCTCGCTTCGGTGACGACGTATCTTCATTCCAAAGCAACTCCCAACCTCCGCGGTCTTCCACGAAGTGCCGGAACTTGTCGTTCACCAGTTCAAGCACCTCTTCGAACGAGAGCTGCGATACTGGTCCATCGATCGGGTCAGCCGAAGCTGCCTTTCGCGCCTGAGCCTGCCAATCGTGCAGACCCTCAGGGTCACGATCAACGTCATAGGGCCGCGGCTCGTCGCCGCCCCGAGTTTCGGACCAATCCCTCACCAAGTCGGGGTGCCTGCGAGCCAGGTCGACAATGTCTTTCTTAGACAGCTTGCGATTTGTGTCCCAGTTAACGTCATCGCGGAAGCCAGGTTCTACGTAGTCCCACCAATCCGAAGAGTTCAATGTTGGTAGTTCCCGCAGAAAGCGCTTTGGTACCAGAATCACTGGAGCGCCTGTCGATGGATTCGCGGGAAGGTCCACTTCTTCCGCGACCCAACGAAGACGCTGCTGGTCGAAGAAGGAATTCTTGACCTTAAACTGTTGCAGCTCAATGTCGTGCCGCTCGCATATCTCTTGGGTGTGGCTGATCAATCGTCCTTTGAGCAAATTGCAAGAGATATCCGAGATGCGATCGCGTCCGATCTTTTCAACGAGCAAGCCGAGCTCTTCGAAACGATGCAGGTCGGCGAGCCCCGCCTCAATAGCGAGCACCATCGCTCCAACAATGCGCCGGGCGAATCCCCGCCCCGTTCCTGAACCCTTTGAGCCCGATCCCACGTAGCCCAGGCCAATCTCGGATGGCTCCGGAAAGACCATCATCTCGACGGTCTTGCGGTATTGAATGCTTTCGGGGTTGTGATGATGCCCCGCCAGCAGCATGAAGCCTTTTTCAAAATGGCCACTCAGTAGGTCATCGCAGTCGGCCCACCTACCGTCATCCTCTGCGTAGACTAGAAACGGATCAACGAAGAGCTGAGTGTCCTCTTCCAGGATTGGATCGAACCAGTCATCTTCGGATCCAGCTTCAATCTCATAAGCCTCTGAAAAGTACACCGACACCTCTTTCGTTACCCTGATTATGCCTCATGTTCCGCTAGGTGGCCAGCCATGTCGCAAGCATTCGGCGCGGTGGTCGAATACGAGACAGGGCCTAAACGGGCCAGATACGCTGCTGCTGTTTTGGGGTTTGCCCTGTTACCACGCCTCGTGCGTGTCCGGATGCTGTGGCTCCGGGGTGTTAGTTCACCTTGTGCGACACAAGCGCGTGAAGGTCTAGAGGTGGAGCCGCGGGGAGAACTCCAGCAGCCGTTGGTAGCTGCCGGAGGGCTCTGCCCCGGGGTGCCGTCGTCGGTGTTGCGGCGACTGCTCCATGCATCGGCCGGAGCAGTCGCCGTCACTATTAGCAGTCGGGGAGATCGTCGAGGTTGTTCGGCGCGTACCCGTCCGCGCTGGTGGTGAGGTAGTCGGCGCCGTTGCGGGGCCGAACGCGGACGTAGACCGTTCGGCCCGCGACCGAGACGTAGTAGGCCGAGGAATCCGCGGTGATATTGCGGATGGCCTGCGACTTGCTGTGGGTCCATCCGCTACCGCAGAGTCCGGTGATGTCTCCATCGCTGTTCTTCTGGCTGCGCGTCACTTGCAGGGACATAGTTGACTCCTTTGTCATCGGCCGACCCAGGGTTCGGCCGCGTTACCGCTGGCTGCGATAACACACAGGGTACGTCGCGGCTCCGACAACGCAGCCGGAAGCCGCTAGCGATCGGGCGGAGGTGCATCAGTAGCGTGGTCGAGTGCACTGCCGAGCGCGGTTACGTCGTCGTAGAGCGCTCTCACCCGCGCTAGGGCAGTATCGACGGCTGCATCTGTTTCCCCAAGCTGGGCGTAGGTCTCCTGCAGTGTGAGCTCGTCAAACCGTGACGGTCGCCGCGCGACTGTCCCGAGGACCTCCTTCGGGGTCGAGCCAGCCGCTGCTGCTGCATGCCGACTTGGGATGATGCTGGTCATCGACCGACCCGACAAAGCAACACCGCTGCGCGCCCATCCATGGACGTCTAACGGCAACAGCAGCTGCTCCGCATGCCGCCACTCCCCCGGCACCGGCTGCTCGCAGTCGTGCCGGTCGAGGTTGCCCTTCGTCGGATCGAGCAGGCGGATGACGTCGCCACGGAATCCGGTCCAGACCGGCACTACGATCCGCAACCACCGGGTAACAGCACACGCCGCACACGCGGCCGGGTCGTCGGTGGAGGGGACGACCGCGCCGCGGAGCCGCACGATGCTCGTCACTGAGACGTCATCCACAGTGACGGCTTGCGCCTCGCCGCGGGCGAGATGCAGTACGCCCAGGAGGACTACGAGGAACGCGTCACGGCGGCCGCGAAGGCCAACGGGGTACCGATACTTTGGGATCGCCGCCAGCACCTCCCCAACCGCCGCATGGTCGGGAGCGTCTGGTCGCGGCCACACCCGCGCCGGCACCGTGGGTAAAGGACCCGCGAAGCCCGAGGCGAGGTGGTGCGCACGGATCGCACGGCGGCGGAGTCGCTGCGTCGACGCACTCCCGGGGAACCGGGTCAGGAACTCCTCGACCGTGGCCGGCGCAGCAGGCAATGGCTCGTGCCCGGTGGCGGTGCACCACGCGACGAACCGGTCCCAGTGCGCTTCGAGCAGGATCCTGACGTCGGGCTGAGGTGTGGGTGAGGTGCGCGGGGTCATAGCCGCATCCGGGTGACGGCGTTGCGAACCAGTGGCGCGTATTCGCGGTCGTAGATCTGCAGGGTGGCGGCGTTGGTGTGGTGGGTCTGGTTCATGATTTCCACGTCCGTGGCGCCGGCGTTGCGGGCTTCGGTGACGAACCCGGCGCGGAGGGAGTGCCCGGACCAACCGTCTTCCCCGAGCCCGGCAGCCTTTGCGCGTCGGGCGACGGCTTTGCCGACCGTGGTGGGGCTGATGCCGACGTCGCGGAACAGGCCCCACTTCGACACGGCGCGGAAGAACGGCATTGACGGCGGCAAGCGATCGTCGCCGAGCCCGTCCGTGCAGACGTGCACGGCGAGACTCGCGCTGGTGAGTGCTGCGAAGAGGCCCGCTTCGCCGCGGGCGTCCTGCGCGGCCATCAGCCGGGACAGTCGCACGTACGCGCACGGGGCGCAGGTAACTGGATTCGCGCCCTGCTGCAGCACCTTGATCCGGCCGACACCATCCTGGTCCGTCTTCGACTTCCGCACCCGGGCGTAGACGCCCTCGCCGCCGACGAGACGGAGATCGGCGACGGTGAGGGCGGTGACTTCGGACTCGCGGAACGCACCGACGAACCCGAACAGCAGCAGCGCCTGGTCGCGGGTCCCGAGCGCGCCGGTCTGCAGGTCAGCGACGTCGATCTTCAGCAGCGTCGTCTGCAGCGCCTTCAGTGTCATCGGCTTCGCCCGTCGCACCGGCACGGACCGAGTCCGACGGATGCCCTTCAACACGTCGCGGACGATCGGCGTGGAGCCGGGTGTGGTGTGGCCGCGGCGGGCGTGTTCCCAGTCGATCGCGGCGACGTAGCGACTGATCGTTGCCGGTGCGTACCGCTGCCCTCCGTCGGAGAGGACGGCGTTAGCCTTGTCCGCGATAAACGCCGCGACCTCGGTCGGGTCGACCGGCGAGGTGGTGATCTGCTCGAGCTCGTGCGGTTCGGAGATCTCGTGGTCGAGGAACCCGGCACGCCACCGGGCGAACTGCCGGAGATCCGACCGGTACGCGCGGATCGTGTTCGGCGACAGGGACGCTTCGGCGAACACCCGCGGCGACGCGTCCGTCGGCACCACCACAGCACCCGAGCCGGTCGGGCGCCCCTCCCCCGCTGCGGCGCGGAGCCGTGCGAGCGCCGTCCGGGACCGCTCCGCAGCGGCACGCTCCTCAGCAGACGCACCGCGACCAACAGCGCGAACTCCCTGCGAGCTCGTTCCGACGCTCGCCGCGACCGTCTCGCCTACCTCGTCCACGCGACCCCGTTTCTGCCGGCGGCGGCACTGTGTGCGCCTGCCACCTCAGTTCCGATAATGGTGCTTCTCGGAACGCGCTGGCGGTGGTGGAAGCGCGTGCCTGCAGGTCCGAGCAGGCGGGGCCACGGACGGCAGCAAAACGCCCCGCCGGCCCGGTAGGGGCAGGCGGGGCCGGAGAGGGCCTTCCGTCCGTTACAACGGACGGAAGAGATCAGTCCTGTTCGACCATCAACGCTGTGCGCGGCGACGACGCAGGGCGCGGGCGCCGATGAGGCCGGCACCGGCGACGAGCAGGCCGAGGGCCCAGGGCAGGGCGCCGGTGGCGTCCGAACCCGTGTAGGCGAGCTGGCCGCCACGGTTCGTCGGGGTAACCGGTGCTGCGACGGCGACCGGGGTCGTCGGGGTGACGACGGTGGCCGCGACCGGCTGGACGTCCACCGCGAACGAAGTGGTGAAGTCACCCGCCGAGACGGACAAATTGTGGATCGACGCATGCGGGAACGTGACGTTCACGAAGCCGAACGCTGAATCCGGCGCGACGACGTCGGTGGCGACGTCCGAGGTGACGGTCGGCAGCACGACCGGGGCGTCCTCATCATCGTCGATCAGGTTGCCCCAACGGTCGACAAAGCCGCTCGCGACAACGAGAGTGCCGCCCTGCTTAATGGTCGGTCGACCGCCCTCGATGTACGCATCGGGCGACAACGTGATGACGCTGCCATCGGGCTCGATGATCCACACCGTTCGGTCGTCGTCCTGGTCATCGAACAGACCTGCGCGGTCGGTCGTGGAAACCATGATCCCAGCCGGTGCGCCCGCCTCAACGCTCAACACCACGTACTGCGTGACCGATTCGGTGCCGCTGGTCGCGGTGACGGCGAACTCCGCACCCCAGGCGTCAGTGGTCGTCCCGCTGAGCTCACCGGTCGCAGCGTCGAACGTGACGCCGTCAGGCAGCTGCTCCTCCGGGGAGTTGTAGATGTCGGCGTCCTCGTCGGAGGAGTACGCGAGCTCGTACGTCGGCTCGGGGAAGCCCTGCGCACGGAAGGTGTGCGAGAACGCGTCGCCGGCGGTGGTGCTCAGCTCGAGCGGGTGGTCGGCGTCGGCGCCGGCCTTCGTCGGCTTGCCGTCCTCGCCGAGGAAGGCGGGGGTCTGGCTGACGGGCGCGGTCGCGTCGGAGGTCACCGAGGTCGTGTCCGTGGCGCCGGGCAGCGTGCCGGTCACGGTGACGGTGATCGTCTTGCGCACGTCGGTGGGGTCGATGCGGTAGGTCGCGGTCTTCGACAGGACGTTGCGGTCCTGGTCAGCCCAGACGTACTTGTACGAGGAGTCCTCGTCGAAGCCGGTGACGACGGCGCTCAGGAGCGTGCCGACCTTCGCCGCGCCGTCGATGGTGACGGTCGCGTCGGCGGCCTTGGTGGTCACGTCCGGGGTCGGCTTCGCGGTCGGCGCCGGGGTCTCGGCGGCCGGAGCCGTCGTCTCCGGAGCGGCGGGCTCGTCGGCCGGGGCGGTCGCGTCGTCGCTCGGGGTCGGGGCCGGGGTCTCCTC
>NZ_CACSJV010000051.1:0-25561 GCF_902706105.1 Curtobacterium sp. 18060
ATCGAGGACCCCTACGACCCCACCCTCATCCGTTCGGCGCCCCGACACATCCGACGGCTGCTCGGCGAAGCGCTCGCCGAAGAGGCCACCGCCTCGATCGTCTCGGACATGGGCATCGGCGTCACCGTCTGGCACGACCTCGACGCCGGGTCCGAGGGCAAGCTCGACCACGCCGTCCTGACCCCGAGCGGGCTCTGGGCCGTGGAGTCGATCGACTGGGGAGCCCCCGTCCGGGTCGAGCACGGCGACATCGTCGGGGAGACCCTGGCACCCGGCGAGCGTCCGGTGAAGGAACTCGTCCGCGCCGCCCGTGCCGTGCAGAAGCAGACCCGGGTGCGGTTCACCGGCCGGCTGCTCGTCGTGCCGGACTCCGCGGTCGAGGTCGACGTGCAGCTCGTCGGCTCCCCGAAGAAGCCGACTGCCCTGGTCGTCCGCCGCAGTGCGCTCGGGCAGGTGCTGAACGGCGTGTGGTCCCCGCCCGGCTCGGTCGACGTGTTCGAGATCCGCGACCGACTGCAGCAGACCGTCCGCTTCGTCTGACGTCCGGCCCGCACGGCGTCGGGGGCCGGCGTCAGTAGCCGCGGAGCTTCTCGAGGTCGCGGCGCTCCCGCTTGCTCGGACGCCCGGCACCGCGGTCGCGCATCGGCACGAACCCCGCCTCTTCCTTGGAGAGCCTCGGCGGGGTCTTGTCCTCGAAGTGCTTCGCGGCCTCTGGAGCACTCGTCCGCTTCAGGATGATGCCCGTGACGACGACGATCCGGTCGAAGCCGTTCTGCCGCACCCGGACCTCGTCGCCGGGGCCGATCGGCTGCGCGGGCTTCGCGCGCTCCCCGTTCACCCGGACGTGCCCGGCCTTGCACGCGGCGGTCGCAGCGGAGCGGGTCTTGGTGATCCGCACCGCCCAGATCCAGCTGTCCACGCGAGCCTTGGCCATCCCCTCACTCTAGGCGGCCCCTACGCTGGGCGGGTGAGCACCGGGGAACAGGCGGCGATCGCGCGGGCCCGTGCGCTCGGCGTGCTGCACGACGCCGCGATCGGGGACCGGCTCGTGGTCCGGGCGCACCACGGCGACGGCGCACAGGACGCCCTCGGGGACCTCGTCGCCCGCACCCCCGACACCGTGACGATCGCCACCCGCCGCGGCCCGGTCGAGGTCCGGCTCGACGACGTCGTCGCCGCAAAGCCCGTCCCGCCGCCCCCGGCCCCGCGCGCGCCCCGCCGCTGACCTCGCACCGTGCGAGGTTCGCACCGTGCGAGGCTCGCACCTCACGAGGTTCGTGCGGCGCTGGTCGTGGCCGCACGGTGCAGGGTTGGTCGGGCCGTGCGGGCGTGGCCGCTCGGTGCGAGCTTGCTGCGCTGCACGGGGCGGTCAAACCTGCACCGGTTGACGGCCGACGCACCGTGTACGTTTCGCGTCGTCGCGCCCGCACGGTGCGGACTTCCTCGGCCCGTGCGGGCGAGACAGCTCCGTGCGGCGTTGTATCGGGGCACGGAGCCGCCAACCTCGCTCCCGGCGACGAGACGTGCACCATGCGCCGCCGCCGCCGCCGCCGCCGCCTGCCGCGCACGCCGCGCCGCACCCGCGCCGCGCGCGCACGGCGAGCCGCACCCCTCCGCACCCCGCACCCGACGTAGCCTCGACTCATGGCAGTCCCCGTCCCGCTCGGCACCGAGGACCGCACCGCCCGCCTCACCCTCCGCCGCCCCGACCAGTGGCGCCGCGAGGACTCTGCCCAGGCGGACCTGCGCGTCACCGGCGACGACATCGTCCTCACCGTCCGATCCCGACCCAGCGACCGCGCGATCGGCGACGAGAACACGGGCCTCCTCGCGAGACTGCCCGGTTCCGTCGAAGGGCTGCTGCTCGTCGGCTGCGACACCTGGACCGCTGCCGGGGCTCCCGCGCGCCTGGTCGAGTACGTGCGTCCCGACGAACACGGCGACGTCGCAGGTGCGCACCTGCTCTTCGTCACCGGGCGGCACCGCGTCGACCTGACGATCGAACGCCCCCTGGCACGCCTGCTCGAGACCGACGAGCTCGTGTTCGCGGTCCTCGAGAGCGTCCGCGCCGCCGAGCCGTCCCCGGTCCGCCCCGAGCGCGACCTCGAGCCGCTGCCCACCCCGGCGCCCGGCCCGGAGCTCGACGGCCCCCGCCTGAGCGCCGACGCGGTCGGCACGCTCAAGAGCCTCGCCGGACGCCGGTGGAACCCGACGCTCCTCCGCACCGCGGCGGGCCGCGAACTCATCGAAGCGGGCCTCGTCGGCCGACTCGGCACGCTGCCGGAGTCGACGCAGGCCCTGCTCGAGCCGTGGCAGGGCGATGCCCAGCCGGTCACGCTGGAACAGCACCTGCCAGACGGTGGCGAGTCGCGCCTCCAGGCCTGGTCGCAGACCGTCGTGGACGGGACCGCCGAGGCGGGCGCAGTGGTCGCGTCCGTCACGCCGGATCGCGCGGTCGCGCTGACGGCCGGGAGGCTCGGCATCGGCCCGACGTGGACCTTCCCGTTCCGCACGGGGTCGCTCCCAGGGCACCTGCTCGGCCGCCGGCTGGCCGGCGGCTCCGACGCACCGGACCTGCCGGAGGCCCTCGTCGAGGCGGACCCGCGGCTCGCGCGCTTCTGGGCGGCGCCGTGGACGGTGTCGTACCTGCGTCGACCGGGCAAGCCGAAGCCGGTGACGATCGTTCGCGCCGAGGGGATCGGCTTCGCCCGCGTGGGCAAGACGGAAGCCGGGGAGACCGTCTTCCAGACGGACTCCCCGGCCAACGTGTACCGGTCGGTGGTGCGGGCGCTGCTTCCTTCCGCTTAGGCGGCCGGGCCGGCGGTCGCTCGCGCTTCTGCTTCCGCTCAGGCGGCCGGGCCGGCGGTCAGGGTGACGGTGACGGTCTTGGCGGCGCCGGTGCTGTCGGTGTAGCCGACCACGACCTTGTCGCCGACGGAGTGCGACTGCACGGCCGCGGTGAGCTCGTCCGAGGTCGTGACCGTCTTGCCGCCGAGGCTCGTGATCGTGTCGCCCTCGGCCAGGCCGGCGCTCGCGGCGCCGGAACCCTCGACCGTGCCGGCGACGGCGACGCCGCCCGTGGTGCTCGCGGTGCTGCTGACCTGGACCCCGAGGAACGCGGGCAGGCCGATGGTGATCGTGCTCGAGGACTCCCCGGCCAGGATCTTCTCGGCGATCGCCTTCGCGGTGGTGATCGGGATGGCGTAGCCGGTGACGTCCGCGGTGCCCGAGGACGCTGCGGTCGCCATGCCGACGACCTCGCCCTCGCTGTCGACGACGGGGCCGCCGGAGTCGCCGGAGACGATGTTCGCCGCGATCTCGATCAGACCGGACAGCGACTCGGTCCCGGTACCGGACTCGCTCTGCACCTGGATGTCCTGGTCGGTGGCCGTGACGGTGCCCTCGGCGGCGACGAGGTTGCCCGTGCCCTCGGCGTTGCCGACGTCGGTGACGGTGTCACCGGTGCTCGGCTCGCCGTCGTCGTCGAGCGTGACGGTGGACAGGCCGGAGGCGTCCTCGAGCTTCAGGACGGCGACGTCGTTCGTGGCGTCGGTGCCGACCACGTCCGCCTTGTACTCCTTGCCGGTGGTCTCGTCGGTGACGGTGATGCTCGTGGCGCCCTGGATGACGTGGTTGTTCGTCAGGACCGTGCCGTTCGAGCTGAGGATCATGCCGGTGCCGGCCGCCTGCGAGGACTCGTCGTAGTTCAGGACGGTGTTGATCGTCACGACGCCCTTCTTCTGGGCGGCGGTCGCTGCGGTGGCGGCGGACTCGGTGCTCGTGCCGGTGCTGCCGTCGGTGGTGCCGCTGCCGTCGGTTCCGCTGCCGTCGGTGCCGCTGCCGTCTCCGGGGACGGTGAAGCCGTTCGTGCCGTCGCTGCTGCCCGTGCCGCTGCCGGTGTCGGGCAGCGTCGTGGTGCCCTGCGACTGGCTCGACGTCGTGGTCGTGCTCTGCGAGGACAGGCCGAGGGCCGTGCCGCCGGCGGCGCCGACGATCGCGAGGGCCGCGATGCCGGAGCCGATCATCAGCCCGAGGCGACGCGGGCGCTTCGTGCCCGCTCCCGGGTGGTTCGCCGTCGCCGCGGTGTGCGCCCAGGCGTGGTGGGTGCCGGTGAGCGCCGGGCTGCCGATCAGGTACGGGCCGCGGCCGTCGGGGGAGTACGCGTAGGGGCCGGAGCCGTCCGGGCCGTACAGGTACGGGCCGGAGCCGTCGAAGGCGTAGGCCGGACGGAGGGTGGCGGGGTCGGCGTGGGGTGCCTCCCAGCTCATCCCGTACGCCTGCTGCTGCCGCTGCTGCTGCGTGCCGTCGGTCCGGGCGGTGCCCTGCTCGTCGTGCTCGCGGTCGGCGTCGGCGGCGGGGTTCGGGGTCTCGTTCATCGGTGCTCTCCGGTCGTCCCTCGACGACCCGGGCGGGTGTCGATGGAGACCAGTACAGGCGGCGATCCAATGACGAGCCTATGAACGGACCCAGCGACTGCTCCGGGCTTGCTCGGGGGACGCCGAGTGGGGTTCGGGCGTTAGGGTTGCCTTACTTCCCATGCGCTCCTCCACGTCCGCGCCACCGGCGCCCGCCTCCGTCTCCCGTCTGGTCGGGGCGACCGTGCTGGCCGTCGTCGTCCTTGCCGTAGCGTGCGCGCTGTCGATCGCCTACGGATCCCGGCCGATCCCGCTCCACACCGTGCTCGACACCGTCCTGCACCCGGGGCGGAACGACGAGGTCGGGCTGATCGTGCTCGGCAACCGCGTCCCGCGCACCGTCGTCGGGCTCCTCGCAGGTGCCGCCCTCGGTGTCGCCGGCGCGGTGATGCAGGGCGTGACCCGCAACCCGCTCGCCGACCCGAGCGTCCTCGGCATCAACTCCGGGGCGGCCCTCGCCGTGGTCGCCGGCATCGCGCTCTTCGGGGTGAGCGGCACGGCCGCCTACCTGCCGTTCGCGTTCCTCGGTGCTGCCCTGGCCGCACTGCTCGTCTACGGGATCGCCGCCGTCGCCCGGCGCGGACTGTCGCCGGTCGGCCTCGCGCTGTCCGGTGCCGTGGTCGCCGCCGCGCTGTCGTCGATCACGACGGCGGTGCTCGTCACGAACGCGAGCCTGCTCGACCAGCTGCGGTTCTGGCAGGTGGGCGCCCTCGCCGGCAAGGACCTCGGCACCGCCGGCATCATCACGGCGCCGGTGCTGATCGGTCTCGCGATCGCGTTCGGCCTGGGCCGCTCGCTCAACACCCTCGCCCTCGGCGACGAGCTCGCGGCGTCGCTCGGGCAACGCGTGGTGCTCGTCCGGGCCGTCGGCGGGCTCGTGACCGTGCTGCTCGCCGGCTCGGCCGTGGCCGCAGCGGGGCCGATCGCCTTCGTCGGGCTCGCCGTGCCGCACGCCGTCCGTCGGCTGAGCGGCCCCGACCACCGGTGGACCATCCTGCTGTCCGCGATCGTCGCGCCGGCGCTGCTGCTGGTGGCCGACGTCATCGGTCGCGTCGTGGCGTACCCGGGGGAGCTGCAGGTCGGCATCGTCACGGCCCTCATCGGTGCGCCGGTGTTCATCGCGCTCGTGCGGTCGAGGGCGGTGCGGGGCCTGTGAGTCGTGTCCGCCGGTCGGTCGGTGTCCGGCACGAGCTCGTCGGTGCCCGGCGCGAGCTCGTGGTCCTGGCGGCCGTCGTCGTCGTGCTCGTCGCGCTGGTGCTCATCGGTCTCGGGGTCGGCTCGATCCCGCTCACCCCGGCGCAGGTGGTCGGCGCGCTGTTCGGCCAGGGCGACCGCATCTCGGACTTCGTCATCGGACAGCTGCGCGGCCCCCGGGTGCTCGGTGCGGTCCTGGTCGGCGCCAGCCTGGGGGTCGCGGGCGCCATCGTGCAGAGCGTCGTCCGCAACCCGATCGCGAGCCCGGACGTCATCGGCATCACCTCGGGTGCCAGTGCTGCGGGTCTCACCGCGATCGTGCTGTTCGGGGCGTCCGGCGGCACCCTGTTCTCGGTCGTGCTCGTCGGCGCGGTCGTGGTGTCGATCGTGATCGCCGGACTGGCCTGGCGGCGGGGGATCACCGGCAACCGGGTCGTGCTCGTCGGGATCGGCGTCTCGGCGATCTGCCTGAGCATCACGGGCTGGATGCTCACCAGCGGCACCGTCACCCAGGCCGGCACCGCGTTGCTGTGGTTGTCCGGCAGCCTGAACGCCGTCGACCGGAACCTGGTCGGCGTGCTCGGCGTCGCGTTCGTCGTGCTGTTCCTGCTCGCCCTGCTGCAGTCGTCGCGCCTGACCGTCCTGACGCTCGGCGACGAGGTCTCGGCGGCCCTCGGGCTCCGGCCGGACCGCGCGAAGGTGCTGCTGCTCCTCACTGCGGTGTGCCTGACCGCAGCTGCGGTCGCCACGGCGGGGCCGGTGTCGTTCATCGCGTTGATGGCGGCGCCGATCGCGCGTCGGCTCGTCGGCGGCGGCCGCGTCGCCCTCGGGCCGGCCGCCGCGGTGGGAGCGGCGATCACCCTCGGCAGCGACCTCATCGCCCAGTTCGCGATCCCCGGCAACGCCCTGCCCGTCGGCGTCGTGACGGGTGTCGTCGGCGCCCCGTACCTGCTCTGGTTGCTCGCGCGCGGTCGCTGAACCCGGACCGCGCGTTCGCGCACCGCGGACGATCGTCCACAGGCCCAGTTCGGGGCTGCCGCTGGAGCCCTCCTTTCCGATACGCTGGTGGGCCAAGAGGAGGAGGTCCACCGATGCCAGATCCAGTGGTCCCGCAGCCGGACGGTCAGAAGACCCCGGAGCAGCGGCTGGTCGACACCACGTTGACCTTCAGCATGGACATGGGCGCGGCGCTCACCGCCGAGTCCGGTGTCTCAGCGGAAGAGCGCGAGGCGGTCAACGCCCTGCCGTCCGGATCGGCGCTGCTCGTCGTGCGCCGCGGTCCGAACGTGGGTGCGCGGTTCCTCCTCGACTCCGACGTCACGACGGCGGGTCGACACCCCGACGCCGACATCTTCCTCGACGACGTCACGGTGTCGCGCAAGCACGCGCAGTTCCTGCGGCACGGCACGGCGTTCACCGTCAAGGACAACGGTTCGCTCAACGGCACGTACTTCGACGGTGACCGCATCGACGAAGCACCGCTCACCGACGGGGCAGAGGTCCAGGTCGGCAAGTTCCGTCTGACGTTCTACGCGTCCCGGGTCGACCTGGCGCGCCTGGCGAACGCGTAGTGGCCGCACGGTCCGCTGCGGCCCGGGCGGGGTCAGCGGCACCGGACCTGCTCACGATCGGGCAGGTCCTCGCTCGCCTCAAGCCCGAGTTCGCGGACCTGTCGAGTTCCAAGCTGCGCTTCCTCGAAGAGCGCGAGCTCGTGACGCCGATCCGCACGGCCAGCGGGTACCGCAAGTTCTCGGCGGCCGACGTCGACCGCCTCCGGGTGATCCTCGGCCTGCAGCGCGACCACTACCTGCCACTCAAGGTCATCAAGGACTACCTCGCCGACCTCGACGCCGGGCGCGAGCCCGTACTGCCGGGCGGTGGGGACGCCCCACGTCCCTCGATCCTCGGGCGCGAACGCCGGTACACCCGCGACGAGACGGCCCGAGCGGCCGGCGCGTCCCCGATGCTCCTGGCCGACGCGGTCTCCGCATCACTGCTCCCCGCCACCGAGACCTACGGCGAGGACAGCGTGTCGGTCCTCAAGGCACTCGTCGAGCTGCAGCGGACCGGCATCGAGCCGCGGCACCTGCGCACGCTCCGCAGCACCGCCGAGCGCGAGGTCGGACTCATCGAATCCGCGCTCATGCCCGTGTCCCGCCGGGGCGATGCGACGTCACGGGCGAAGGCCACGGAACTCGCACGCGAGATCGCCGTCCAGCTCGAGGTCATCCGCTCGAGCCTCATCCGCGCGGCGATCGGTCGTCTCGACGCATGATCCGTTCCGGTGCTCCGCGGGGGCTTGTGCGTCAGTGGGTGGGGCGTATCCTCGACACGCCGGACGCGCCGAGTCGGATGTCCCGCGCGGGAGCGGTCGGAGTCGCTACCGTTGACCTCGGAACAACTCTCAACCCGTCGTTGAACCTTCGGGTGGGAGCTCGATCGTCGTGGAAGGCAAGCGCATGAGTGGGAACGACACCCCAGGCACCGAGTCGGACACGACGCGGTACGACCTCGGGCTGCTCTTCACCGACGGCCTCCCCGAGCACGACGAGCAGAACGGCTACCGCGGCACCGTCGCCGCACGTGCAGCCGGCATCTCGTACCGACAGCTCGACTACTGGGCACGCACCGAACTCGTGCAGCCCACCATCCGCGGCGCTGCCGGCTCCGGTTCCCAGCGCCTGTACGGGTTCCGCGACATCCTCGTGCTCAAGCTCGTGAAGCGCCTGCTCGACACTGGCATCTCGCTGCAGCAGATCCGCACCGCCGTGAACCAGCTCCGCGAGTCGGGCGTGTCCGACCTCGCTCAGACCACCCTGATGTCCGACGGAGCCTCGGTGTACCTGTGCACCTCGGACGACGAGGTCATCGACCTGGTGTCCCGCGGTCAGGGTGTATTCGGCATCGCGGTCGGCAAGGTCCTGCGCGAGGTCGAGACCTCCTTGGTCGAGCTCGACGCCTCCGCGGCGGCCGACCCGTCCGACGAGCTCGCCGCGCGTCGCGCTTCCCGCGCTTCCTGACCAGGTTCTCGCGGTTCTCGTCCCGCGGATCGTCCCGAGTGGTCACGCGCCGTCGTGTGCGCGTCGCCGAGTGGTCACGAACCGTCGTCCGCGCGGCCGTCGGCCGACAATTGGTGACCGCTCGGCGGACGTGAGCGGGATGTTGTGACCGCTGGGCGAGCCGGGGCCGGGCGTGTCTGCCGGGGCACAGACGGGCCTCCTGGCAGTCGGCGCGTGGTCACGAACCGCCGTGTGAGCGTCGGCGAGTGGTCACGAACCGTCGTCCGCGCGGCGGTCGGCCGACAGTTGGTGACCGCTCGGCGGACGTGAGCAGCGCGTCGCGCCCGCGCGGCAGCGCCCTACGCGCCTACTGCACCCGAACCGTCGGCGTAGGGCCCGATCTTGCCGGTCCGCATGATGCGCTCGAGCAGCTGGTCGAAGTTCTTCGCCATCTCCTGCGCAGACTCGCCGGGCCACACGTGCAGCGGCTTCGCGGCACCCTGCGCCTGCTGCAGCGAGGTGCGCTCGGGCAGCTGCGGCGACAGGACGAGCGGCCCGAACATGTCGCGGAGTTCCTTGATGCGGAACTGGTGCTCGAGCGACTGGACGCGGGCACGGTTCACGATGATGCCGAGCGGCTGCAGGCGGGGGGAGAGACCGCGGCGGATCTCCTCGATGGCCCGCAGCGCACGGTCGGCGGCGGCGACGGAGAACAGGCCGGGCTCGGTGACGACGGTGACGCGGTCGGACGCTGCCCACGCGGTGCGCGTGAGGGCGTTCAGCGACGGCGCGCAGTCGATGAGCACGAGCTCGTAGTCCTGCTCGACGTTGGCAAGGGCCTCTTCGAGCTTCCAGATGTCGCGGATGGAGGGGTGCGGCCCGTCGAAGTTGATCGCGGAGGGCGACCCGACCATGACGTCGATCTTGCCCTGCGACCCCTTCGTCCACCCGGAGGGGGCGATCGCCTGACGGACGATCTTCTCCTTCGGGTTCTCGAGGACGTCGGCCACGTTGAGGTGTCCGGCGAGGTTGATGTCGAGGCCGGTGGAGACGTCGGACTGCGGGTCGAGATCCACCACCAGCGTGCGCAGTCCCTTGGCGAAGGCGGCCGAAGTCAGGCCGAGCGTCACCGTCGTCTTGCCGACACCGCCCTTGAGGGAGCTCACGCTGAGTACATGCACGATCAGCAACGTTACCGCCACTAGGGTTGTCTCACCTCAACCCGGGCTGAAAGGGACGTCGTGTTCAGCAAGATCCTCGTGGCGAACCGTGGTGAGATCGCCATCCGCGCATTCCGTGCCGCGTACGAACTGGGGGCGCGCACCGTCGCCGTCTACCCCTACGAAGACCGGAACTCCCTGCACCGCCTGAAGGCCGACGAGGCCTACCTGATCGGTGAGCGTGGCCACCCGGTCCGGGCGTACCTGGACGTCTCCGAGATCATCCGCGTGGCGGGCGAGTCGGGCGCCGACGCGATCTACCCGGGGTACGGCTTCCTGTCCGAGAACCCGGAGCTCGCCGCCGCGGCCGCCGCAGCCGGCATCACCTTCATCGGTCCGGGCGAACACGTGCTCGAGATGGCCGGCAACAAGGTGACCGCGAAGGAGCACGCGATCGCGGCCGGCGTCCCGGTCCTCGCGAGCACCCCGGCGAGTCGCGACATCGAGGAGCTCATCGCCGGCTCCGACGCCATCGGGTTCCCGGTGTTCGCCAAGGCCGTCGCCGGCGGTGGCGGCCGTGGCATGCGCCGGGTCGAGACCAAGCCCGAACTCCGTGCAGCGCTCGAAGCAGCGATGCGCGAGGCCGACAGTGCGTTCGGCGACCCGACCATGTTCCTCGAGCAGGCGGTGATCCGGCCGCGGCACATCGAGGTGCAGATCCTCGCCGACGCGACGGGCACCGAGGCGGGGACGATCCACCTGTTCGAGCGGGACTGCTCCGTGCAGCGCCGCAACCAGAAGGTCGTCGAGATCGCCCCGGCGCCGAACCTCGACCCCGCCGTCGCCCGGGCTCTGCACCGCGACGCCGTGGCCTTCGCCCGGTCGATCGGCTACGTGAACGCCGGCACCGTCGAGTTCCTGCTCGACACCGAGGGCGAGCGCGAGGGTCAGCACGTCTTCATCGAGATGAACCCGCGCATCCAGGTCGAGCACACCGTCACCGAAGAGGTCACCGACGTCGACCTGGTGCAGTCGCAGATGCGCATCGCCTCGGGCGAGTCGCTCGCCGACCTCGGCCTGTCGCAGGACACCGTCTCCGTGCACGGGGCCGCGCTGCAGACCCGCATCACGACCGAGGACCCGACGCAGGGCTTCCGGCCGGACACCGGCCGCATCACCACGTACCGCAGCCCCGGTGGCGCTGGCGTGCGCCTGGACGGCGGTACGGTCGCCACCGGTGCGCAGATCAGCCCGCACTTCGACTCCATGCTCGCCAAGATGACGTGCCGCGGACGCGACTTCCCGACGGCCGTCGCCCGTGCGAAGCGTGCCCTCGCCGAGTTCCGCATCCGCGGCGTGAGCACGAACATCCCGTTCCTGCAGGCCGTGCTCGAGGACCCGGACTTCGCCCGCGGCGACGTCTCGACCAAGTTCATCGAGGAGCGTCCACAGCTGTTCAGCGGCCACGTGTCGAAGGACCGCGGCACCAAGGTCCTGAACTGGCTGGCCGACGTCACGGTGAACAAGCCGAACGGTGAGCGGTCGCCGCTGGTCACCGACCCGAGCGCCAAGCTCCCCGCCCTCGACCTCAGCGCCCCGGTGCCCGAGGGCCAGCGCGACCTGCTGCTGGCGCAGGGTCCGGCCGAGTGGGCGAAGGCACTCCGTGCCCAGACCCGGCTCGCCGTGACGGAGACGACGATGCGGGACGCGCACCAGTCGCTGCTCGCCACCCGCGTCCGCACGAAGGACCTCGTCGCCGTCGCACCGTACGTCGCGCGGCTCACGCCGCAGCTGCTGAGCGTCGAGGCCTGGGGTGGAGCGACGTACGACGTCGCCCTCCGGTTCCTCGGCGAGGACCCGTGGGAGCGCCTGGCCTCGCTGCGCGAGGCGATGCCGAACATCCCGATCCAGATGCTGCTGCGCGGCCGCAACACGGTCGGCTACACCCCGTACCCGACCGAGGTGACGGACGCGTTCGTCGCCGAGGCCGCCGCCACGGGCGTCGACGTCTTCCGCGTGTTCGACGCGCTCAACGACGTCAGCCAGTTGCGACCGGCCCTGGAGGCAGTGCTCGCGACCGGCACGGCCGTCGCCGAAGCGGCGCTCTGCTACACCGCCGACCTCCTCGATCCTGCCGAGGACCTGTACACGTTGGACTACTACCTCCGCCTGGCGGAGCAGATGGTCGAGGCCGGCGCGCACGTCATCGGCATCAAGGACATGGCCGGCCTGCTCCGCGCCGGCGCCGCCGAGAAGCTCGTCGGCGCGCTGCGCGAGCGCTTCGACCAGCCCGTGCACGTGCACACGCACGACACCGCCGGTGGGCAGCTCGCGACGCTCCTCGCCGCCGCGCGTGCCGGTGCGGACGCGGTGGACGTCGCCTCGGCGCCGATGGCCGGCACGACGAGCCAGCCGAGCATGTCCGCGCTGGTCGCCGCCCTGGCCCACACGGAGCGCGACACCGGACTGTCCCTCGACGCGGTCGGCGACCTCGAGCCCTACTGGGAGGCGGTCCGTCGGGCCTACGCCCCGTTCGAGTCCGGGCTGCCCGGCCCGACGGGTCGGGTCTACAAGCACGAGATCCCCGGTGGTCAGCTGTCGAACCTCCGCCAGCAGGCGATCGCGCTCGGCCTGGGCGACCGGTTCGAGCAGGTCGAGGACTGGTACGCCGAGGCGAACCGGATCCTCGGACGCCCGACGAAGGTCACGCCGTCGTCGAAGGTGGTCGGTGACCTCGCGCTGCAGCTCGCCGCGGTGAACGCCGACCCGGCCGACTTCGAGCAGAACCCGGACAAGTACGACATCCCGGACTCCGTCGTCGGGTTCATGGCCGGCGAGCTCGGTGACCTGCCGGGTGGCTGGCCGGAGCCGTTCCGGACGAAGGTCCTGGCGGGCCGCGACGTCCGCCTCGAGATCACCCCGGTGCCGGACGCCGAGCGCGCGCACCTCGACGCCGCGGGGCCCGAGCGCCAGCAGGCGTTGAACCGGCTGCTGTTCCCGCAGCCCACGGCCCAGTTCGAGCGGGTGCGCGAGCAGTACGGCGACCTGTCCGTGGTGCCGACCGTCGACTACCTGTACGGGCTGCGCCCCGGGCAGGAGCACGTCGTGCCGCTCGGCAAGGGCGTCAACCTGTTCGTCGGGCTCGAGGCGATCGGCGAGGTCGACGACAAGGGCATCCGCACGGTCATGGCCACGATGAACGGGCAGCTCCGCCCGGTCTCGGTCCGCGACCGGTCGATCGAGGTCGAGACGAAGGTCGCCGAGCAGGCCGACAAGTCCGACCCGAAGCACGTCGCCGCGCCGTTCTCCGGTGTGGTGACGCTCAAGGTCGCCGTCGGTGACGTCGTCGAGGCCGGAGCGGCCGTGGCGAGCATCGAGGCGATGAAGATGGAAGCGGCCATCACGGCGCCCGTGGCGGGCACCGTCGGCCGTCTCGCGATCCCGGCGACCCAGCAGGTGGACGCCGGCGACCTCCTGGTGGTGCTGCAGTAAATTGACCGTCCGTCCCATCCGCCTGTTCGGCGACCCCGTCCTCCGTTCGCCTGCGGACCCGATCGCTCCGGCGGCCTTCGGGTCGAGCGGGGTCCGCGACCTCGTGCAGGACCTGATCGACACCGTCAAGGAGCCCGGCCGCGCCGGTGTGGCCGCGCCGCAGATCGGTGTCGGACTCCGCGCGTTCTCGTACAACGTCGACGGCGAGGTCGGGTACGTCCTGAACCCCGAGGTCGTCGAGGTCTCGGGGGAGCCCGAGCTCATGGAGGAAGGGTGCCTGTCCGTCCCGGGGCTCGGCTACCCGACCCGGCGGCACCCGTACGCCAAGGTCCGTGGCGTCGACGTCGACGGCGCCGAGGTGGTGCTCGAGGGCACCGGACTGATGGCCGAGGCGCTGCAGCACGAGGTCGACCACCTGGACGGCACCGTCTACGTGATGACGCTCGAACCAGAGGTCCGACGGCAGGCGCTGCGGGACATCCGGGCGCAGGAGTGGTTCCACTGATCCGCAGGTCATGAGTGCCTGCTCATGACACCCCCACGGGGGATTGTCGCTTTGTCCTGACGAAGAGGTACCGTATCCGCGTCGGCCTCCCACCGACGACCATCCCATCCCCCCAGGACTCCCGCATGACCAGTCAGACTGACGAGCTCAGCTCGCACCGCACCCGCACCAACCGTCGTCCGGCCGACACCACGGTCGCCACCGGTTCGACCGCCGTCCTCGACGCCCCCGCGCCGGAGCAGTCGCCGGAGGCCTGAGCCCCGCGCTCACCTGGCGGAATCGGGCGTACCTGGTCGGAAGAAACGACCTGGTACGCCCGAAACGCCCCGGTACGCCGAGACGGCGGAGCGCTACCCGCGGCGCGCGCGACGCTCCTCGATGACGGGCGTCGCGGTCGTCTGCACCTTCGACCCCGAGTAGATGTGGTCGATGTCGGCCGCGAAGTCGCGCAGGATGACCGACCGCTTGATCGTCAGCTTCGGTGTCAGGTGTCCGGAGCCCTCCGTCAGCTCGGTGTCCAGGATCGTGAACGACCGGACCGACTCGGCTCGTGAGACCCGGCCGTTCGCGGTGTCGATCGCCTCTTGCACGGCGGTGAGCACGCGTTCGTCGTACGCGGCCTCGTGCGCGGAGAGCGCCGGGGTGATCCCGCGGCTCTCGCACCACCCCGGGAGCATCTCGCGGTCGAGCGTGACGAGGGCGGCGATGAAGGGCTTGCCCTCGCCGACGACCACGACCTGCCCGATGAGCGGGTGTTCGCGGACGCCGTCCTCGAGCGGTGCCGGTGCGACGTTCTTGCCGCTCGCGGTGACGATGAGTTCCTTGGCGCGTCCGGTCACCGTCAGGATGCCGTCGTCGTCGAGCCGTCCGAGGTCGCCCGTGCGGAACCAGCCGTCGTCGGTGAACGCCCGCTCGGTGGCCTCGTCGTTCCGCCAGTAGCGGTCGAACACGTCGACGCCGCGGATCAGGATCTCCTGGTCGTCGGCGATCCGGATCTCGACCCCGGGGAGTGCCGGCCCGACCGTCCCGATGCGCAGGTCCGCCGCGCGGTTCACGGTCGCGGGGGCCGTCGTCTCGGTGAGCCCGTAGCCCTCGAGGATGAGCACCCCGATCGAGCGGAAGAAGTGCGACAGCCGCGGCGAGAGCGGTGCCGAGCCACTGACCGCGTACTCGGTGCGGCCACCGAGGGCGTTCCGGAGCTTCGCGTAGACGAGCTTGTCGAACAGCTTGAACTTCAGGCCGAGCACGAGCGGGACCCGACCGGCGGCCAAGGCCTCGGAGTGGGCGACCGCGGTGTCCGCAGCGGCCCGGAAGACCTTCCCCTTGCCGCCGAGGTCGGCCTTCTGCTCGGAGGCGTTGTAGATCTTCTCGAACACCCGGGGGACCGCCAGCAGGAAGGACGGCTTGAACGACGACACGGCCTGCATGAGGTCCTTCGTGTCCGGCTCGTGGCCGACCAGTACCCCGGCGGACACCGACATCGCCGCGATGAAGCGGGCGAACACGTGGGCCATCGGGATGAAGAGCAGGGTCGAGGCGCCGTCCGCGACGACCTCGGGCATCGCGACACTGGCGTTCTCGACCGTCGCGGTGAAGTTGTCGTGCCGCAGGACGCACCCCTTCGGGCGTCCGGTCGACCCGGAGGTGTAGATGATCGTCGCGTCGTCGTGGCCGTGCACCGATGCCGTCCGCGCGTCGAGTTCGTCGTCGGTGACGTCCTCGCCGAGCCGGGTCAGGTCGTCGAGCCCGCCGCCGTCGATCGTCCAGTGCTGCCCGAGGTGCGGCAGGTCCGGGGCGATCGAGGCGACCCGACGCGCGTGCTCCTCCTGCTCGACGACGATCGCGACGGCCTCGGAGTCGGAGAGGATCCACCGGACCTGGTCGGGAGAACTTGTCTCGTAGACGGGGACGGAGACCAGGCCCGCCGTCCACACCGCGAAGTCGACGAGCGTCCACTCCAGGCGCGTGCGGGACAGGATCGCGACGTGGGCGCCGGGCTCGAGGCCGGCGGCGACGAAGCCCTTCGCGATGCCGCGGACCCGTGCGAGCACCTCGCCGGCGGTGATCGTCGTCCACGTGTCGCCGTGGCGCTGGGCCAGGATCGGACGCGACGGCGTCAGACGGGCGCGGTCGCCGAGCAGCCGCGCTGCGGAGCCGTGGTCAGGAGCGACGGGGCCGCTCGTCGGACGCGAGGCGTGCCTCCCGGTCGGGACCTGACTGGCGCGTTCGGGTCGCTGATCGTTCACGGTGACTCCCTTGTCTGCCGGTTCGATTCGAGGGCGCCTCATCCTGCGAGGCGACACGGTCAGCATAGGACGCGTCACCGGGCGTTCCGTGAGTTCGCGGTGAACCGGTAGGCTCTTGGACCGTGCACGCCATCGGAATCGACATCGGGGGCACCAAGATCGCGGGAGCGGTCGTGACGGAACTCGGCGAGATCATCGCCGAGGACCGCGTGGCCACCAACGCTGCGGACCCGAACGCCATGCTCGACGACGTCGTCTCGATGGTCGAGCGACTCAGCTCAGGACACGAGGTCGGCGCGGTCGGCGTCGCGGCCCCGGGCTTCATCGACGCCTCGCAGTCGATCGTCTACTACACGCCGAACATCCGGTGGCGGAACGAGCCCCTGCGCCAGAAGCTGCAGCAGCGCCTCGGCGACCTGCACATCACGGTCGACAACGACGCCAACGCCGCCGGGTGGGCCGAGTTCCGCTTCGGCGCCGGCCGGCTCGTCTCCGACATGACGATGCTCACCATCGGCACCGGTGTGGGCGGCGCCATCGTGACCGAGGACCGCCTGTTCCGCGGTGGGTTCGGCACCGGCGGCGAGATCGGCCACCTGCGCATCGTGCCGAACGGTCTGCCCTGCGGCTGTGGCGCGCGTGGCTGCATCGAGCAGTACGGTTCCGGCCGTGCCCTGCAGCGGATGGCGAACGACGTCGCCGACGCCGGCGGCATCGGCTCCGCGCTGGCCGACGCGCGCGAAGCCAACGGCGGCGAGCTCGACGGACACATCGTGGGCGACCTGATCCTGGCCGACGACCCGGGTGCCCTCGCGGCGCTCCGTCGCCTCGGCCGCCACCTCGGTGAGGCCTGCGCCTCGCTGTCCGCGGTGCTCGACCCGCAGCTGTTCGTGTTCGGCGGCGGGGTCGCCAGCGCGGGGGACCGGCTGCTCGACCCGATCAAGCAGGCGTACCTCAACAACCTGCCGGCGCGTGGCTACCACCCCGAGCCGGACTTCGTGATCGCCGAGCTGGTGAACGACGCCGGAGTCGTCGGCGCCGCCGACCTGGCCCGCATCCACGCCCGCACGGCGTAACCGCGTACCGGCCCGCACGGCGTAGGGTCGCTCAGGCCCACCCCACCACCTGGAGTCGTCGATGACCTACTGGCTGCTGAAGAACTTCCTGCTCGGCCCGCTCATCCTCACCCTGTTCCGCCCGTGGGTGGTCGGCCGTGAGAACGTCCCCGCCAAGGGCCCGGTCATCTTCGCGTCCAACCACATTTCGTTCATCGACTCGGTGATCCTGCCGGCCGTGCTCGACCGGCGGCTGTCCTTCCTGGCGAAGAGCGACTACTTCACCGGGCGCGGACTCAAGGGCTGGGCGACGAAGACGTTCTTCAACGCCATCGGCCAGCTGCCGATCGACCGCTCCGGTGGCAAGGCGTCCGAGGCGTCGCTCCGCACCGGCCTGCAGGTCCTGGCGCGCGGCGAGCAGCTCGGCATCTACCCGGAGGGCACCCGCAGCCCCGACGGCAAGCTCTACCGCGGTCGCACCGGCATCGCGCGGATGATCCTCGAGGGCCGGGTGCTCGTCGTCCCCGTCGCCATGGTCGGCACGCGTGAGGTGCAGCAGATCGGGCAGCGCTTCCCGAAGATCAAGCGCGTCGGCGTGGTGTTCGGCAAGCCGCTCGACTTCTCGCGCTTCCAGGGATTCGAGACCGACCGGTTCATCCTGCGCAGCGTCACCGACGAGGTCATGCACGAGCTCGCGGGGCTGAGCCGTCAGGAGTACGTCGACGTCTACGCGACGAGCGTCAAGGAACGCGCGAGCTCCGCACGCGAGGCAGTCATGCGGGAACGGAAGTCGTCGCCCGCACGTTAGGCTCTGATGGTCCCGGCACTCCGCCAGGACGCCCGTTCTGCCGCCTTCCGGCGGCCAGTCGGGCCGCCCGCACAGAACACCGAGGTAGCGCCCTTGCCCGAGTCGACCGACTTCGTCGCCCTGCAGGATCCGGACGTCATCGAGGGCCTCGACTATTGGCGCACCCTCCCCATCAAGCAGCAGCCCACGTGGCCGGACGCCGAGGCGGCCGAGGCCGCCTCGGCCGAGATCGCCACGCTGCCGCCGCTCGTCTTCGCGGGCGAGGTCGACAAGCTCCGCGAGCGGCTCGCCGCCGCCGCACAGGGCAAGGCGTTCCTGCTGCAGGGCGGTGACTGCGCCGAGACCTTCGCCGGTGCGACCGCCGACTCCATCCGCGACCGCGTCAAGACGATCCTGCAGATGGCCGTCGTCCTGACCTACGGCGCGTCGATGCCCGTCATCAAGATGGGGCGCATGGCCGGGCAGTTCGCCAAGCCGCGCTCGAGCGACTTCGAGACCCGCGGCGACGTCACGCTGCCCGCCTACCGCGGTGACATCGTGAACGGCTACGACTTCACGCCGGAGAGCCGGACGGCCGACCCGCGCCGCCTGGTGCAGGGGTACCACACGGCCGCGTCGACCCTGAACCTCGTCCGCGCCTTCACGCAGGGGGGCTTCGCCGACCTGCGCCAGGTGCACTCGTGGAACAAGGGCTTCGCGTCGAACCCGGCGAACGCCCGCTACGAGCACCTCGCCAAGGAGATCGACCGCGCGATCCGCTTCATGGACGCCTGCGGTGCCGACTTCGAGGCACTGAAGCACGTCGAGTTCTACGCGTCGCACGAGGGTCTGCTCATGGACTACGAGCGCCCGATGACCCGCATCGACTCGCGTTCCGGTCTGGCCTACGACACCTCCGGCCACTTCATCTGGATCGGGGAGCGCACGCGTGACCTCGACGGTGCGCACGTGGACTTCCTGTCGCGGGTGCGGAACCCGATCGGCGTGAAGCTCGGCCCGACCACGAGCGTCGACGACATGAAGGCCCTGGTCGACAAGCTCGACCCGAACCGCGAGCCCGGCCGCCTGACGTTCATCACGCGCATGGGTGCCGGCAAGATCCGCGACGAGCTGCCCAAGCTGCTCGAGGCGATCAAGGGCATGGACGCCAACCCGCTGTGGGTCACCGACCCGATGCACGGCAACGGCCTGACCACGCCCACGGGCTACAAGACCCGTCGGTTCGACGACGTCGTGGACGAGGTCCTCGGCTTCTTCGAGGCGCACCGCCAGGTCGGTACCTACCCGGGTGGCATGCACGTCGAGCTCACCGGTGACGACGTCACGGAGTGCCTCGGCGGGTCGGAGCACATCGACGAGGCCACCCTCGCCACCCGCTACGAGTCGCTGTGCGATCCGCGGCTGAACCACATGCAGTCGCTCGAGCTCGCGTTCCTCGTGGCCGAGGAGCTCGGCGCGCACCCGCACGTGCGCGCGTAGCGCGCAGCGGTCGGGTCAGTCCCGCCAGAGCGACAGAACCCCGCGAACTGTTCGCGGGGTTCTGTCGCTTCCGCGTGTCGGACGGGAGGCCCGTGGCGGCCCTGCCCCGCGCCTCCCGTCCGCCGTCCGGTTGCGCCCACCTCGCGCCCCGCGACGCGTTTCCCGCGCCGGTTCGCGAAAGCGACAGTGTGCCGCCGATGTTCGGCGGCACACTGTCGCTTTCGCGGTGCCTTCGGCGAGGCCGTGCGGACAAGTGTCGCTTCGGCGGACCGGACCGGACCGGCCCGGACCGGGCGAGCGCGACCGCCTACTGGTCGTAGGAGAGCGTGACCGTGTCGCCGCGGTACACCGTGGCTCCGGCGCCCGGGTCGGTACCGGTCACCGGTAGCGACGACTTCCAGTCGTAGAACCCGCACAGGATGTTCGTGCAGTCGGGCACGGAGACCTTGAGCCCGAGGCCCTCGAGCGTCGCGGTGGCCTCGTTGATGGTCGAGCCGACGACGCCGTCCTCGGGCAGGGTGATCGGCGTCGGGCCCTTCGACACGACGACGTCGATCGCGGTGCCGCGCACGGCGGGGGAGTCCTGCACCTCGGCGGAGACGATCTGCCCGGAGGGGACGTCCTCGCTGAACTCCTCGGTGCGGGCGCCGAGGATGAGGCCGACCGCGTCGAGCTCCGCGGAGGCCTGGTCGACGGTCTTCCCGACGACGTCCGGCACGGCGCCGAGGGACACCGTGAGCGTGACCGGGCCGGTCTCGCCGTAGGCCTTGACCGACGTCAGGTCGAGCGCCTTGCCGCCGGACGCGCGGCCGGTCGCCGCGATGACGGTGTCCTTCGCGGCGTCCGCCGAGAACTCGTACCGGTTGTCCTGCAGCTCGAAGTCGTCGTCGAGCGCGGCGGTGACGGTGGAGATCGGCTGCCCGACGATCGTCGGCAGCGCGATCATCTTCGGCCCGTTCGACACGACGAGCTGCACCGAGGTGCCCTTCTGCACCTCGCGCTTCGCGGCTGGCTTGGTGATGGACACCTGTCCCTTCGCGACGACGGCGTCGAACCGGGTTCCGGTCTTCGACGCCGCGTGCAGGCCCTGGGCTTCGAGCAGCTGCCGGGCCTGCGAGACCGACTTGCCCGTCACTTCGGGGATGCGCACGTTGCCACCCGGCCCCGGCCCGAAGTACCAGCCGAAGCCCGCGCCGATGAGCAGGAGCACGACGAAGACCGACAGCGCGATCCAGCCGCGCTTGCGACGCTTCGCGGAGAGGTCGGCCAGGCGCTGTCCCGCGGGCGAGAGCACCCCGGGCTGCGCACCCGTGCGGCGCGGGCCCGGACCGGTGTTGCGGTTCCGGGTCGTGGGACGCCCGCGGTCGGGGCTGTCGATGATCGCCGTGGCATCGGTGGCCGCCGGTGCGTCGGCGGCAGCAGCACGGGCACCAGCGGCAGCAGCGCCGACACCGGCAGCGGTCCCGCCGCCGGACGGCAGGATGGCGGTTGCGTTCTCGGGCCGCAGCACGGCGGTCCGGTACTGGCCCGTGGCACGCTGCTGGTTGCCCGCCATGTGGTCGAGCATCTCGCGGGCGTCGCGCGGTCGGTCCTCGGGGTCGCGGGCGGTCGACCAGGCGACGAGCTCGTCGAGCTCGGGCGGGACGCCGGACACCGCGGCACTCGGGACGGGCACCGTGTCGTTCGCGTGCTGGTAGGCGATCTGCATCGGCTGCTCGCCCTTGTAGGGCTGTTCGCCGGTGAGCATCTCGTAGAGCATGATGCCGAGCGCGTAGATGTCGCTGCGTGAGTCGGCAGCGCCACGGGTGACGAGCTCGGGGGAGAGGTACGCGATCGTGCCGAGCAGGGCGGCCCCGGTCGCGGTGTTCGCCGTCGTCGCCCGGGCCAGGCCGAAGTCGCCGAGCTTGATGCGGCCGTCGTCGGCGAGCAGGACGTTCTCGGGCTTCAGGTCGCGGTGCACGATGCCGGCGCGGTGGGCCGAGGCGAGTCCGGCCAGCACGGCGCGCAGGATGTCGGTCGCCTGCTCGGGCGTCAGGGCGTGGTGCTCCTGCAGCAGGTCCCGCAGCGTGATGCCCGGGATGTACTCCATGACGATGTAGGCGGTGTCGTCCTCGGCGCCCTGGTCGTAGACGCCGACCAGGTTCGGGTGGGACAGCCGCGCGGCGGACCTCGCCTCTTGGATGAAGCGCTCACGGAAGGCCTGGTCGTCGGCCAGGTGCCCGTGCATGATCTTGATCGCGACGCGTCGCTCGAGGCGGACGTCGGTCGCGAGGTACACGGTCGCCATGCCCCCGCGCGCGATGCGGGAGCGGACGCGGTACCGCTGATCGATCATGCGACCGATCATCGGATCCGTGGCGGCGTTGGTGGTCATCGGCGGCATTCTACGAATCGAGACTGCACGACACCGCACCGGCGCACCGGTCGTGACCCAATCTCGATCTTCCGGATGAGACTCAGAGGGTGGCCAGCCAGCCCTGGGCGGCGCTCGCCCAGTTGGCGTAGGCCTTGGGGTAGGCGGAGAGCTGCACGGCCTGGGCGGCGTCGGTGATGCTCATCGACGACCACCCGGGCACGTCGAGCAGCCCGCGGGTCTTGCCGACGTTCGGGTTGCTGCGACCGCCGAAGAACAGCTTCGTCGCGTACGCGGGGTCCTGCAGCTTCGCCGCGCTGCCCCAGCCCTGGCTCGGCCGCTGCTGGAACAGGCCGACCGAGTCGCGGTCGCCGTGGGGCAGGTTGCGCAGGCTCGACTCCTGCATCGCGGCGGCCAGGGCCACCACGATGCCGCGGTCGGACACCCCGAGGGAGCGGCCGACGGCGACGATGGTGGCCGCGTTCTGGCGCTGCTCGGCACTCAGTCCGACGGCGGCGCTCACCGCGGCACGCGAGGGCGCGGCGGCGGTCGTCGCAGCAGTGCTCGACGACGGGATGACGAGGGTCTTGCCCGCGTAGATCGTGCTCGTGTAGGTCAGGCCGTTCGCCGACAGCAGCGAGGCGACGGAGACGTGGTGGGACGCAGCGATCGAGCCGATCGTGTCGCCCGAGGAGATCTTCACACTCGACTTCGACGAACCCGACGAACCCGACGACGCTGCGGCCGTGGACACCGAGCCGCCTCCGGACGAGCCGTGCGGCACCCGGAGCGTCTGACCGGGGTAGATCACGCTGCGCTGCGAGAGCTTGTTGGCGCTGAGGAGCGCCGTGGTCGACACGCCGACCCGCGATGCGATGCCGGACACGGTGTCGCCCGACTTCACGTGGTAGCTCGAGGTGCTCGACCCCGACCCCGACCCGGACCCGGACGTCGATCCGACGCTCGTGGTCGTGCGCGTCGTGGTCACCGCGGGCGTCGACGCCAGGTGCAGCGTCTGTCCGGGGTGGATGATCGTGTTCCAGCCGAGGCCGTTCCGCACCAGGACCTCCTGCGCCGACAGGCCGAAGCGGGCGGCGATGCCCGAGACCGTGTCGCCCTGACGGACGGTGTAGGTCGTGGGGGCGGCTGCCTTCGTCGTCGCGGCGACCGTCGTGACGACGGTCTGCGACGGACGTGCGACCGCGGTGCCGAAGACCGGACGGTTGCCGACGTTGCGGTCCTGGTCGACGTGACGCTTGTGGTTCGAGTCCGCGTCGTCGTGTCGCGGTTCGGCGTGCGCGATGGGGCCGGTCAGGCCGGCGGTCACCGCGATCGTGCCCGCGAGGACGATGGGCATGGTCGCGAACCGGGCGGATCGTGCGCGCCGGGCGGCTTCGTCTGCAGCGTTGTCCACGGTTTCTCCTGATCTCGACTGTCCCGTGCGCGTGCATGCGCGCACTCACAGGTGGCACAACGCTGGCATGGTGTGATTCCCAAGTCAACCAGAGAGCCGGATGTGGTGCGTGTGACGAATGTGACGAACGGTGCGTACTCACTCGGTGCCCCGCTCTGGCACCATGGGCGTGTGAGTGCTGCACCCGTCGACGACCTCTCCCTCTCCGAGCGCTGGCTGACCGTCCCCGAACTGGTGGACCTGTTCAGCACCAGCCCCGGCCGGATCCACCGTCTCTTCGAGGAGAAGACCCTGCTGGCGGCCCGCGTCGGTGGTGTCCTGCGCGTGCCGAGCGAGTTCCTCGAGGACCGTGAGCCCATGCCGGAGCTGCGCGGCACCCTGACCGTGCTCAGCGACAACGGCTTCACCGACGACGAGGCGGTCCGCTGGATGCTGACCGTCGACGACTCGATGGGCGTCTCGCCCATCGCGGCGCTGCGCGCCGGTCGCAAGGCCGAGGTGCGTCGCGTGGCCCAGTCGCTGCTCTAGACGCGTTCCGAGCAGACGGGAGGCCCGGTGCCAGCTGGCACCGGGCCTCCCGTCTGTCCTGGTGTCGCGTCTACGACGACCGGCGGCTGACCGTGTCGGCCAGCGACGCGAGCTGCTCGCGTGCCGACGGCGTCAGCGGCGACGCGTCGAGCGCCGCCTTCGCGCGCTGCACGTGCCGGTCGATGGAACGCTCGACCGCGGCGACCGCACCGGACTCGGTGAGGGTGGCGCGGAGCATCTGCACCTGCTCCTCGTCGAGGTCGGGGTCGCCGAGGAGCTCGTCGAGCAGCTGCCGCGGGCCACTGGCCAGCGCCTTGCGGGCCGAGGCGATGAGCACGGTCCGCTTGCCCTCGCGCAGGTCGTCGCCGGCGGGCTTGCCGGTGACCTCGGGGTCGCCGAACACGCCGAGCATGTCGTCGCGCAGCTGGTAGGCGACGCCGAGGGGGAGCCCGAAGGCGCGGAGACCCTCGAGCTGGGAGTCGCTCGCGCCGGCCACCAGCGCGCCGATGACGAGCGGTGCCTCGATCGAGTACTTCGCGGACTTGAAGACGATGACGCGCTGGGCGCGGAGCAGGTGCTCGGACTCGTCGATGACGGGCCAGGCGGTCTCTTCGTGCACGTCGAGGTACTGGCCCGCGGTGACGTCGAGGCGCATCGCGTGGAACTCCTGGCGCACGATGCGGGCGCGCACCGGGTCGAGGAGCGCGAGGCCCTCGTCGAACACCGAGTCGCTGAGGGACAGCAGCAGGTCGCCGAGCAGCAGTGCCGAGTTCGTGCCGTACTGCCCGCGGTCGCCGACGAAGCCGGACTCCTGGTGGAGGGACTCGAACCGGCGGTGTGCTGCGGGACGCCCACGGCGGGTGTCCGAGCGGTCCATGATGTCGTCGTGCACGAGCGCCGCTGCGTGGAAGACCTCGAGCGCTGCGGCGACCGTGACGATCGCCTCGGCCGTGGTCTGGCGGGAGCCCTCGGCGAGCGGGTCGAACGAGCCCGAACGGCCCGCCACCGACTGCCATCCCCAGTAGCAGAACAGCGCCCGGAAGCGCTTGCCACCGGACAGCAGATCTCGGGCGTACAGGTCGAACGGGGCGAGATCGGGGCTGATCGCGAGGAGCCGTTCACGCTGCTCGTCGAGTGCCCGGTCGATACGCGCCGATACGAGGTCCACTAATCGCGTACTCTCAGCCACAGTCCCTACCCTAGTGGAGCGGTTGGGACATAGAATCGGTCCACTCAACCGAGTGTTTTCCAGCCCGGTTGTTCAACCCCGCGTCGATCCCAGGAACAGAGGGAACCAAGATGCCGCTCTCGGAACAGGAGCAGCGCCTTCTCGAAGAGATGGAGCGCAGCCTCTACCAGAACGATTCCGATTTCGTGGCGCGTGTCACACGTCGACAGGGTCGTCCGACGTACACAGCCATCACGCTCGGAGTGCTCGGTGCACTCGCCGGCGTCGCGATCGTGATCGTCGGTCTCGTGATCAAGGCCCCGCTGCTGGGCATCCTCGGCTTCGTCGTGATGCTGGCCGGTGTCCTCTTCGCGCTGCGCCCGGGTATGCGTGCCCCGAAGGCGAAGCCCGCTCGACCGGGTGCGCCGGCGTCCGGTGGTTCGGCTCGTCCGGCCAACGGCAGCGGTGGCGGCGGGTCCTTCATGGACCGCATGAACGACCGCTGGGACAAGCGGAACGACCAGGGGCAGTAGCAGCCCTCCACACTCCTCCCTCGTGACGGGGCCGGCCTTCGGGCCGGCCCCGTTTCGCGTTCCGGGGGCGTTCCTCGTCGAGCGCCGTCGAGGTTCCGAAATCTCGGCATCTCGCGCGCTCGGGCGTCCCTTCGTGGAACCTCGGCGACCTGCGCGCGGCCTGTCGTGGAACCTCGGTGCGATGCCTCGGGTGTGGCAGGGGGGGGCAGGGG